>NZ_JAAKPX010000005.1:0-212010 GCF_049172135.1 Aeromonas sp. 603079
GAAGCGAGCCCTGAGATGAGTCATCCCTGACCCCTTGAGGGTCCTAAAGGGCCGTTGGAGACCACAACGTTGATAGGTGGGGTGTGTAAGCGCGGCGACGTGTTGAGCTAACCCATACTAATTACCCGTGAGGCTTAACCATACAACACCCAAGAAGTGTTCTAAGGCTTGTAACAGATACCAAGCGAACTACTCAAATTCAGTGATAGTGACAAGCCAAGCGCAACATCACTACTCACGTCAGCTTTCTAGATTAAGAATTTGCCTGGCGGCCATAGCGCCGTGGAACCACCTGATCCCATGCCGAACTCAGAAGTGAAACGCGGTAGCGCCGATGGTAGTGTGGCATTCGCCATGCGAGAGTAGGACACTGCCAGGCACCCAATACAAGAAACCCCGCTCATCGAGCGGGGTTTTTTATTGCCTGCAATTCAGCAAATAGCCTGATTGTTGACCTTCCCTATCTCCCTTCCTCTGTTTTTATCCTTACTCGCCGCTGCTTTCTGGTTCCACAAATAGCCTGATGTTCCGCTTGGTACTCTTTCTTCACTGAACCGCTGTAGCTCTGTATGGCGGCTCTGGCGTAGTCATGACCCACGAATCCTATGCTCGCCTGTACGCTAGGATCTCTTGCTTGCGATCTTTCCTGGGCATCTGCGTCCTGTGTTAGCTGAAGTCTTTCTTTTTGAGCCCTCTGCTTGTCCATGATTTTGTTAGTCGCCCACTGACGTTATGCCAGAGAGTGTGTTGGCTGTGCTAACACGCAGGCGCAGTGGTTGCTGCTTTGGGTCCTTGTTTGGGGCAATAAGGAAATGGGAAGGGATGCTCGCAGGAACGCAGAGGTTCGATGTTGATAGGTGATCTTGGGGCAGCTATTTAGCTCGCAGGTGAGAAGATCAAGAAAGGAGTTGAAGAAGACTAATGTGTTGAGATCTATGAGGAGTGGCAAATCGCAGGCAAATAAAAAGCCCACGCAACATGGTTGCATGGGCTCGGTATAAATGGCGGAGGAGGTGCCCGCCGCAATCAAGTCCAATCAACACCACACAAATCCAATACCCCATTTATTATCAGTAAGTTAGAGCCAAGTATTGTCCAATCCATCCCAATCACATATTACTGCTGCGCATGCTTGGTGGCATACTGCGTGGCATATTCAATTCTCAAGGAGGTTCCCTGATGGCAATCCTCACCGATACCAAAGCTCGTAACATCAAGCCTGAAGATAAACCCCTTGCTCACGGTGGCGTTACAGGCTTGACGCTACACCCTTCAACCGCCAAGGGCAGAGGCAAGTGGGTATTCCGCTATGTCAGCCCACTGACAAAGAAACGGCGAAATGCAGGCCTCGGGACTTACCCCGAGATATCCATCGCTGATGCAGCTCGAGACGCACAGGTAATGCGGGAACAGCTGGCGAATAATCTGGATCCGCTAGAGGTCCGACTGCAGGAGCAGAACAAGCCGAAGATCCCGACGTTGGAAGCATCTGCCAGATTGGTCTATGAAAGCTTGCTACCAGGTTGGAAGAACCCCAAACACGGTAAGCAATGGATCACCACATTGGAGCAATATGCCTTTCCTACCATTGGCTCTATCTCCATTGATGCGATAACCCCAGCTAATATCGCTTCAGTTCTGCAACCGATATGGCTGACGATCCCGGAAACAGCAAGCCGTGTTAAGCAGCGCCTACACGCAGTGATGGCTTGGGCATGGGCTCACGGCTATACCTCTGCAAACCCAGTAGATGTGGTGGGTCATTTACTACCGGCACAACCCAGCAAGTCTGTGCGGGTAGAACATCAACCTGCGATGCCTTGGCGTGATATCCCCGCCTTTGTGCAAAAGCACCTTAGAACAGCGCAACAGTACGATGTAACCCGCTCCATGCTGGAGTTCTTGATCCTGACGGCTTGCCGCTCAGGTGAAGTCAGAGCCATGAAGTGGTCAGAAGTAGACTTGGAAGCAAAGATCTGGACCCTACCAGCCGAGCGTATGAAAGCCAAGCAACAACATCGTGTTCCGTTATCTCTGCGTGCCGTCGAGATCCTGAAGGGGTTAAGGGGATTGCATGACGAATTGGTATTCCCTTCTCCCAGAGACCAAGTACCCCTCTCAGACACAGTGCTGACGATGTTTCTGAGAAGGGCCAAAGCGGAGAGCTGTACTCCTGGCCGAATGGCAACAGCACATGGCTTTCGCTCCAGCTTTCGGGACTGGTGCAGCGAGCTGGGCTATGCGCGGGATCTCGCTGAGCGAGCATTAGCCCATACGGTGCAAAACAAGGTAGAGGCTGCGTACCACCGCACAGACTTGCTGGATCAGCGACGCCCGATGATGGATGCTTGGGCTGAGTTTGTGGTTGGCAATTTACCAACTAATAGCCGCTAACAAAACTAAGTTGATTCGAACGATACCAGTCCCCACATAGCCGGCATGACACGAAAAATCATCAGTAACCAGCTATGGAAGTCCTTGCAGCCACTTCTGCCACCTCACCAGCCTTCGCCACGGGGTGGCCGTCCACGCCTCGATGACTATGCCGTTCTCAACGGTATTCTGTTTGTCCTTACTACCGGGATCCCGTGGGAGGATTTACCCCAGTCTTTGGGTTTTGGCAGCGGAATGACGTGCTGGCGTCGCCTACGTGATTGGCAAGCTCAAGGCATCTGGTAGCGACTTCACGTGGCGCTCCTGAGCCAGCTACATCAAGCTGGCCACATCGACTGGAGTAGAACAAGCCTCGATGGCGCGAGCGTAGCCAGCCCCCGGGGGGCCAGGAAACAGGACGTAACCCGACAGACAGAGGCAAGCTGGGCAGTAAACGACACATAGTGGTGGACCGTCAGGGCATACCGCTCGCAGTGCTGGTATCAGGCGCCAATCGCCATGACTCGATAATGTTTGAGCCCTTGTTGGATGCACTTCCGGCGTTAGCAGGTAAGAGAGGGCGACCACGATGTCGACCTGACAAGCTACACGCAGACAAAGGGTATGATTTTCGCCGTTGTCGAGATTATCTGAGGCGACGGGGTATCAAGGTTCGCATTGCCCGGCGAGGCATCGATAGCAATGAGCGATTGGGTTGTCATCGCTGGGTTGTAGAACGCACTCATGGTTGGCTAGCAGGCTTTGGGAAGCTACGAATACGTTTCGAGCGACGGTTGGATATCCATCTCGCCTTGTTGACGCTGGCTTGCGCCGTTATCTGCCTACGCTTTGTTGAACGGTTTTGTTAGCGGCTCTAACTTGCTTCCCTCCAGCCGCCCACTGACAGACTTCTAACTCCCGCAAGCTCAAAGGGACACGAAGTGGCATGGCTGACGCACACACCCGAACGACAGCTTCGAAGACGTGGCTTGATAGCCAACTCAGAAATGGGATCGCGCTGAGCCATTGATGCTCAGTCCGGGGTGTACGCGTGATGAGCGAGAGCAACCCGACATGGCCATTCGGCCCATGCCAAGGGATGGTGATGCCATCACGCAATCCAGCCTCTTGGGCCAGCATCATGACCTCCAATCCAGCAGCATCCTGTTTGTCGCAACACTCGGCAATGAGATTAGCCCACAATATCGGCATGCTCTGCGCCATCCCCTTGCGCACCACGGGGTCCACCGCAAACAACTCCTTCTCGTCATAGGTCTGCACCCACGGGCCAGGACAGCCATTGAAGATGCGCACGTCAGGACGCTGTATCGAGCTCGGTGAAATGAAACCCAATCGAAAATGGTCACACCCCATCTGCTGGCAGAGTGATCGGAGTAAGGTCACAATAGCTTGTTCGTCAGTGGCAGTACTGAACTGGGATATTAGTGTCAGCGCATCAGGGGTATTGGGAAGACATCGCGGGGTTGTGGTCAATAGAATGGCTTAACGACGAAGAAACCTACTTGATATTATTAATGCTTAATCAAGCAACAAGTATCCAATCATGAAATGATAACGCTCACACTGAATGGTTCGTCAAACCTACAAACCTCACCAAAGGTTTGGAACAGGTCGATACGAGTAGGATCAATCGTCGACACTGCTTTTATGTCGGGCGACTAATTGACACCAAGGACGGCAGAGTAGGTCTCGCCACGTGAGGGGGGCGTTGAGGTCCCAGGAACTGGCGAGTTGCTGATAGGGTTGCTGGTGTTCGTCAAGCCAGTAGGGGAAAATCTGCAGCACCCGCAGTAAATACTGCTGCCCACCTTTGCTGGGGACTCGTTGCTCATCGAGCACCACGATCCCGGATAATCCCCGAACCCTGGCAAAGTCTCGTTCTATGGACCAAGACGAAACACCAAATACGTCTGCTGCTTCACGGGCACTGATCGCTCGTTGTTGCTCATGTAGCCAGTGCGCTACTTGTAAGTAACGCGGTAAAGATGGCTTTGGGTTGATAGGCATGTCATTGCTCTGAGTTATGGAGGAGTTTAATTAGCTGCTAATAATGGTGGCCGCCGAATACATTCTAACTCTGGGGTTATTATCAGGATAACCTAAGATAGAGTCGTAATTGTTAGTGTTTTGCAACTGCGGGAAACTGCTAGGCATTACCATCTCAATACAACAGCTTAACGAATACAAACCACGTGACTGAAAACAGTTTTCGTAATGGTCGCGTCGGTATGGAAACCGGAGGGCTGTGATATCGAGACCTTTTTTGCGCGTTGCCGATTAGAGCTCAATCCCGTACTTGCTCTGTACGCGAATGTAGCTATCAAGTCTGGCTGCCTCCCTTAACCATGACCTTCCTTGTAAGTAATTGACGTAGAGAAAGAGGTAGCCACAGCCTCATCTCCCAATGTGAGTTGCAATAAGGCACGAGATCCCAGAGAGACTTTTTGTGAATACTTCAATTAACCTATACGTTCCGCGACCAGCTTGAATATCTTCGATGTTATCGATACAGCCAAGTAGGTTGGTGTCACTTAATGAAACTGAATGGAGGAGGGTTTTATACAACCTGCGTTGATAAAAATAAATAACCATTACTTGGATTTCTTACTCAACTTAGACTGCTCATGACACAAGAATTAGCGGGCACATCAGGGCAAGATGATGTAGGGGTAGACCACAACAATGCACTACAGTATTGTGTGTTATACTATAGTAAAAAAGACACCAGCTTGAAGCCGGTGTCATGAAATAACAAGAACTATACTATCAATACTAGAAATAGATACAAACCAAACAGATAAAAACGTCTATTGATAGGTAGGTATTATCTTAATATTTAAAGTGGTATTGCCCTAATACCCTCCAGTCCTTATTATCTGCTCCATCTGTTGGAAAGTATGCGTTTGGGTTTCCTCTATTTTTCAATTGCATGACATCTGAAGTCCTAGTATAAGTGTTTCTGTACTCATATAGATCGCCCTGATTCCCTGGCTCGCCCCACTTCTTGAGGCTTACATAGTCCCAGTCATTGTTGCTTCGACTGTCTATAGGGTAATAAGCTCCTGGATTGCCTTTCAATTTGAAAACCTCTACAATGTTCTTCCTGTAAGGGTTTTCATAAACATATAAATCTCCTGGTTTACCAGGCGAGCCCCACGATTTTAATTTATAATCATTTCGCTCGGTATGTTTGGGCTGAACTAAGGCATAATTGGAGTGGAATGTCGTCCCCCAGACGTCAAATTGTATTATGTTGACTTTTTTATTTTCCCGATCAAGCCCGCTCCAGACATTTTCGTTAGCAGTTAAATTTTTGATGAAAATATCACGAATGGGTTGCCAAGGCGCAAGTGTGTTAAGTTGAGCTTGAACGCGAACATTTTCTGCATCAGCAGGTAACTTCACCTGCGAGGTAAGGCCGAGAGTTGTTCCTCCCGTTTTTTCATAGTGATATGAAATAGTTCCGTCTGAATTTCTGATTTGATATTCAGCTTTCATCCAAGATGTATATCCACCTTTGTTATGTAACCGAATGTAGGTAGGCTGACTATTTGGGCTTAATCGATTGAATGAAGAGTTGCGTGATTTTTCTTCACTGTTAATATCCATAATGGTTGAGCATGATAGTGTGCTTTCACTGCTAAGTGCTGCCATATCTAGATTGGTGCACTCCATAATTTCAGAGGCAAATAGTGATGAAGGCAATGCGCACAAAAAAAAAGGCACGAATGCAGCTGCTTTGAAGTTGTTAGTCTTACGATTACTCATCTATCTCTCGCGAATTAGTTAACATACATTAGCACAAAAGGAAGCATCTAACGCGTATAAACAATATAGCTGAAGAGGTTAGCCATAAGTTTCATTTTATGAAAAGAGCAGCTTGCATGGGTTAAATGAATAGTTGACTCAGGGAAGGTGCGAACAAGTTCCTGATATGAGATCATGTTTGTCATCTGGAGCCATGGAATAGGGTTCATCATGAGTCATCAGCTCACCTTCGCCGACAGTGAATTCAGCAGTAAGCGCCGTTAGACCCGAAAAGAGATTTTCCTCTCCCTCATGGAGCAGATCCTGCCATGGCAGGATATGACCGCCGTCATCGAACCGTTTTATCACAACGCCGGTAATGGTCGTCGGCCCTATCCGCTGGAAACCATGCTGCGCATTCACTGTATGCAGCACTGGTACAACCTGAGCGATGGCGCGATGGAAGATGCTCTATACGAAATCGCCTCCATGCGTCTATTTGCCCGGTTATCCCTAGATAGCGCCTTGCCGGATCGCACCACCATCATGAATTTTCGCCACCTGCTGGTGCAGCATCAGCTGGCCCGCCAATTGTTCAAGACCATCAATCGCTGGCGGGCCGAAGCCGGCGTCATGATGACCCAAGGCACCTTGGTGGATGCCACCATCATTGAGGCTCCCAGCTCGACCAAGAACAAAGAGCTGCAACGCGATCCGGAGATGCATCAGACCAAGAAAGGCAATCAGTGGCACTTTGGCATGAAAGCCCACATTGGTGTTGATGCCAAGAGTGGGCTGACCCACAGCCTGGTCACCACGGCAGCCAACGAGCATGGCCTCAATCAGTTGGGTAACCTGCTGCACGGTGAGGAGCAATTTGTCTCCGCCGATGCTTGGCTACCAAGGAGCGCCGCTGCGTGAGGAGCTGGCCGAGGTGGATGTGGACTGGCTGATTGCCGAGCGCCCTGGCAAGGTAAAAACCTTGAAGCAGCATCCGCGCAAGAACAAAACGGCCATCAACATCGAATACATGAAAGCTAGCATCAGGGCCAAAGTGGAACATCCGTTTCGCATCATCAAGCGGCAGTTCGGCTACGTGAAAGCCAAATACAAGGGGCTGCTGAAAAACGATAACCAGCTGGCGATGTTATTCACTCTGGCCAACCTGTTTCGGGTGGACCAGATGATACGTCAGTGGGAGAGGTCTCACTAAAAACCGGGAATAACGTCTTAAATGGCGAAGAAATGGTCTAAATAGGCTGGTTCGGGTGTTTCCGGGAGAAAATACCGGTCCAAACACGTGAAAATTTAATCGGTGAGCCAACTTGGGAAGAAATGACCCGCTTGTTCGCACCTTCCTTAAATTTTTTAAAAAGGCCGCAGAATGTCAAGGAGACTGGGGAGTCGATATTATATAGACAGTTCTGCGGCAAAACATAGCTCATTTCATGAGCCTCACTTGTATTGAACCATGCAAAAAAGGGGCATTAAAACGTCACGACGTTCTCCACCACGCAGCCTATTTTTAACTTGGTTCTGCATAGTCCAATACCACTCATCATGAGCTTACGAAGACAGTTATATCCTGAAAGATTATTTGTTTCAATTGCCTCGCAGCAGTCTTTCAGAAAGTGATACGTGTGGTGTTTGTCTACTTTGCATTTTTAGCCGCGTCATCCTGCCGATGACGAGTATTCAAAAATATTATGGTTCACGAAATTACATACATGATAGACGGTATTCATTAAACTTATAAAATGATAAGTTAATAGATAGATATGCTCTCAATGTTTTCTTCAAAGAAAAAGGATATGGAGCAGGGCCTGATTCGGGTGCAGGCGTTATTGTGCAAAATGCGTAGACAGGGAGTGACTTTTTCAGTTCCTAGCGAGCTTTATTTTCACTCCTTTGAGTTGTTGGTTCAAGGAGGGGGATTCTTGTGTTGGAACTTAAACTGAAGGCGTGACTGATTTCGCTAATCGGTGGTGGCGCTCACAGATATGCTCATCCGGCTTTCATTTTCCACTGCAGATATTACTTTGTTTGCCCGACGCTCTTGCGAGCGTCGGGCATTGCAGTTTTCAGCTGTGCCGCTTGCGAATTTAATCCAAAGCACAGTTACGGAGGTCACGGACTTGCCTCTCCGCAGAGCCACTTCTGCAGCGATAGGTCTTTGCAGTCATCGCCCTCGCAGGGCGGCCAACGCAGCGATATAGTCCGGCTCATCAGCCACTTCTGCCACAAGCTCGCTGTACAGAACCTTATTGTCATCATCTAGCACCACGACTGCGCGCGCAGCCAACCCTACAAGAGGACCAGAAGAAATGGCTACGCCGTACTCCTCCATAAAAGCAGCCCCACGAAGAGTGGACAGTGTCACAACACGATCCAGACCTTCTGCGCCACAGAAGCGGGACTGGGCAAATGGCAAATCTGCAGAGATGCAGAGCACAGCAGTGCTCTCCAGGGTGCTGAGTATCTCATTGAACTTGCGGACTGAAGCAGCACAAGTTGGAGTGTCGATACTCGGGAATATGTTCAGAATTTTGCGTTGGCCCGAGAAATTCGCAAGCGTTACATCGGAAAGATCTTCACCCACGAGAGAGAAAGGTTTGGCTTGCTCTCCCGCAGTAGGAAAGCGGCCTGAAATGATAATAGGACAGCCTTGTAGAGTGACAGTGTTGGGCATATCTAGCCTCCTTTGTTAATGAACAATTAATAGTCTATGCATTTTCACCAACATAGAAGTGTCAAGTAGTGAAGCTGGTTGCTCATCTGTACGAGCCTTAGGTGGGTGCGAACAAGCTCCTCACGCGAGACGCTTGGCTTTGTTTGAAGCTCCGCGGGGCTCCGTATGAGTTGCTATATCTGCTTGCGCAATGGAATACTCAGTAAAACCCGCAAAGAGATATTCTTGCGTCCGAATGGACGTTGTGCTCCCATGCATCAAGGATGCAGACGGTCATAGCCCCGTCTATCCCAACTATCCCAAGACTGGAAAGGGTGTTGTTGCCAGGACTTGAACGCGCCCCTTTTCGCATTCGCTGCATGCAACAGCGGTGAAACCTCAGCGACGGCGCCATGGAAGACGCACTCTACAAGATTGTGGTGTGGCGATATCATCTACGCCTGGGCAGGTGGTCGTTGGCATTACCTGGCAGCGGTTCTTGACCTGCACACCCGGCGGGTCGTGGGCTGGGTGATGTCTGATAAGCCTGATGCAGAGATGGCCTATCAGCAGCGGGGTTGCCCATTCGGTGTGCTATTTCACTCTGACAGTAATAATGTCACTGTCAGTTTTCATCACCATGCTTGCTGTTTTGCCTGACTGGTAAGATCACTGATGCAGTGAAGACTCCCCGGTTTCCTGACTCTCACTCTGAACGACCAGAAATGTGTCTTTCCCTGGACCCGTCGGTTACCGGGAAGTATTTCATGCGAGGCATCTCCTCACCGATGCGCGTGACTCAAGAAGGGCCTGACGGCTTGTCTCTTTACTGTCCTGTCCGGGTTATCGTCAGGAGAAATGACGGATAGTTTCCGAAGCAGGAAATGACTTATGGCAAAGACAAAATCCGCTCAATCACCGTCCGTTGTTGGGGGCGTTGATACGCATAAAGATTTACATGTCACGGCTGTAGTTGATCAAAACAACCGCGTTTTGGGGAGTGAGTTCTTCGCGGCAACACGCCAAGGATACCGACAAATGCTGGCCTGGATGGCATCTTTTGGTACGATTGAGCGTATCGGCGTTGAATGTACTGGTTCCTATGGCGCAGGCTTGCTGCGTTACCTCCAGAGTTCAGAGATCGAGGTACTGGAGGTCACCGCACCAGATAAAATGGAACGTCGTAAACGTGGTAAAAGCGATACGATCGATGCCGAAAGTGCTGCCCACGCCGCTTTCTCCCGCATACGCACCGTCACGCCTAAAACACGTAGCGGAATGATTGAAGCGCTTTGCGTCCTGAAAGTCGGCCGTAAAACAGCTGTCGTTGCCCGACGCATTGCACTACAAATGATCCAGATGAATATCGTGTCAGCTCCTGATGAGTTACGTGACCAGATCCGTCACCTCACGAGGATGCATTTGATCCGCACACTGGCCTCGTGGCGACCCGATGTTACCGCCTACCGCAATGTTCAGGATGCCTATCGTATTGCACTGAAATCACTGGCTCGAAGATATCTGGAGTTACATGACGAAATAGCCGATCTGGACGTTATGATAACGTCGATTGTCGATGAGCTGGCGCCAGAGCTTATCAGGCGAAAAGCTGTAGGGTACGAATGTGCTTCTCAACTGCTGATCACTGCTGGTGATAATCCTCAGCGCCTGACCTCTGAGTCTGGCTTCGCGGCTTTATGTGGCGTCAGCCCAGTCCCCGTATCTTCCGGTAAAACAAACCGTCACAGACTGAATCGTGGTGGTGATCGTGCCGCCAATAGTGCTCTGCATATTATCGCTATAGGGCGATTGCGTACCGATACGAAAACACAAGAATATGTGGCCAAACGGGTAGCTGAGGGTCACTCAAAAATGGAAGCGCTACGTTGCTTAAAACGTTATATCTCGCGTGAGGTCTATACGCTCCTACGAAATCAAAACCGGCTGATCAACAGCACTCAAATAACGACTTGACTCTTAGAAGGGCGTCCAGGGCAGCCAATATGGCAGTAGGGTATTTCGGCAACGACTGTGGCGCTATCACATGACCCAGAGCATGAGTCGGCGTGGTAATTGTTGGGATACTCAGTTCATTATGCTCAAGAATGTCAGCCCAATCTGACCCGTGCTGGGATTGGCGAACATAATGCCTTTGCGTTGACCTGTCGATTGTGCGTATTCCTGCGAAGTTGAACAGCCATTCCGGCCAACGTGAACACCCTGATCCTTAACGCGCTCACGTCATCCCGTTTCTAACTCGACTGTTCAGATTGGGTCAACCCACTTCTCCTCTTTCTCATAGATTCTCCCTTCAATGACAGCCGGTGTGCGTTGTGCATCAGCCGGTCCAGGATCGCATCTGCCAGAGTGTTGTCCCCCAAGCTCGCGTACCACTCTTCCGTTGGCAGCTGACTGACCACGACCGTCGAGTATTTTCCATACCGATCATCCATGATTTCCAGTAGTGCGTTGTGCTGCTCGGCATTCACTGCTTCCAGTCCCCAGTCATCCAGGATCAGTAGCTCTATCCTTGCCAGTTGACCCAGCAGTCTGGCGTAACTGCCATCTACCTTGGCTTGGTTCAGTTCAAGCAGCAGACGTGACAGCCGGTAGTAACGAGTGCTATGTCCTTGCTGACAGGCTTGGTAGCCCAGCGCACAAGCCAGGTAGGTTTTTCCACAGCCACAGGGGCCGGTAATGAGCAGGTTCTGGCCCCGGCGCAGCCACTCTCCTTGGGCCAGATTTGCTACCTGTGACCGCTCCAGGTTACGTGCTGACTGGTAGTCCAGCTCCTGCACCGTGGCCTGGAGTTTGAGCCTTGCCTGCTTGACCAGCCGAGCTTGCTTACGCTGCTCCCGGCTCAGTTGTTCGTGTTCGACCAGCAGGCTTAACCGCCCGATGAAGGGCAGCCCTTCGTAAGTACTGGCCTATCCCAGTTGTTGTTGCACGGCATCCGCCATGCTGGTCAGTTTCAGGTTTCTCAGACGGGTCAGGGTTTGTTGGGTCATGGGGCGTATCCTCTTTAGTGAAAGCTCTGGGGGCCACGGATGTTCTCGTGCTCTTGCGGTAACTCTGGGTAGCTCAGCGGGCTTGCGGGCAGTTGGTCGCGGCCACTGGTCAGCACCGACTTGAGCTGCTTGAGTCGCACCAGACCTTCCCGGTTGGCCAACTGGCAGCAGGCCTCGACCCGTGATGGCGGGTACTCCCGGCTCAGACTCAGTAGCCCCAGGCAGAGTCGGTATGCCTGCTCGGCATGGGCTTTCTCTTCCAGCCGTTCGCTAACCCAGCACAAGGTGCCCGGTCCGATGTCAGCAGCCCACTGCTTGAGACGGCCTGGCGTCCAGTGTTGCTGCTTGCTGTGACGTTCCGGCATGTGTTCCGGGAGCGTGCTCATTCCCGGGATGGTTTTACGTGGATGGCTCGCGACCAGCTGTTGCTGGTGATAGACCTGAAGCAAAGTGTCGCCAGCATGGAGCTCCAGTTGCTGGCCCACATACTGATGTGGCACCGAATAGTGGGGCTGCTCATAGCTGACGTGATAGTCGATGTTGAGCTTGACCGTTTTGATGGCGACATAGCGATAGGGATGCACCGGCAGTGGTCCCAGTGCCGGGCGGTCCAACTGCTAAAACGCCTCGCGCCGGTTACCGGGCAGTTGCTTGAACGGGCGCTCGTTGAGTTCGTTCAGCAAGGCCCGGATGCACTGGTTGAGCTCGGCTAGCGAGAAAAAGGTCTGGTGGCGCAGGCGGGCCAGGATCCAACGCTCGACGATCTGCACACCCACTTCCGCCTTGGCTTTGTCCTTGGGCTTGTAGGGACGAGCTGGCATCACCGCCACCTGATAGTGCTCGGCCAACTACTGGTAGCTGGGGTTGAGCTCGGGATCGTATCGGCAAGCCTTGCTGACACCGCTCTTGAGGTTGTCGGGGAGCAGCAGTGCCGGGGTACCGCCGAAAACTCAAAGGCACGGACATGGCTTTGCAGCCAGTCCGGCAGTGACTGTGACCAGATGGCCTCGGCAAAGGTGTAGTTGGACGCACCGAGCACGGCGACAAAGATCTGGGCCAGACGGACCTCCCCCGTAGTCGGCGACACGATGGGCACCGTGGGCCCGCTGTAGTCGATAAAGAGTTTTTCCCCCGCCTTATGGAGCTGGCGCATGGAGCGCTTTTGCAACCGACACCAGGACTTGTAACGGTCGCAGAACTGGGAGTAGCTGTAACAGCTATTGGGATAGCGTTGGGTGTACTCCTCCCAGAGCAGCTGTTTGGAGACCCCCTTGCGCTTGAGCTCCTGATGGAGAGAGGGCCAATCCGGTACAATATGGCGGGCCGAGATGGTGGTATCGGCCTGCGGATAGAACAGGGCAGCCAGTCGGCCATCATCAAGTTCGGTAGGTAAGGGCCAGGTAAGGCCGAGCGCCTGGGCACTTTTGAGGAGTTTCTGGATGGAGCCGAACTTACCTTGGTACAGATACTGATCTGGCGAACAGAGAGGTCAGCTTCCAGCCGCAGCACTTCACGAATATTACGCATTGCAATCCTCTTGGCAGTCATAGGCTCTTCCCAGACAAAAGGGAGAGCGTATCAAAGGTTTTTAAATCAATGCGTTAAGGATGATTCTGGGATGTTGAACACTGTTTCCGGAAAGGAGGTGCAAAGTGTTCAGGTTGAGCCGGAATGAGCGTTCACCTTGAACCAGAATCGGTGTTCATGATCGGCCGGAATATGCAGCCCCCCCCTCATTAACTATTGCTTCAAAATTGATTGGCGATAGTTATTCACTTCGTTTAGGAAAATATGGCAGTGTAAAATACAACGCGATTGTTGGTGAGTTAATTTTCCACGAGGAAGATGAGAATAGAGCGGTGAAGCCAATTAGTGATGGAATCAAGCGACGAGCACATGATGCATGAAGAAAATGGAGTTGTTCAGGATCTCCGAGCCCTCAGTTAGATCCATTCAAGTTGAATCAATTTGGGCAACAACGCCACAACATTTCTCTTGTCATCGCCGATGCGAGATAGCCTCAGAATGGAATATTACGATGTTGTAACTATTCGAAAAGATAGCAAACGTTGTACTATCTGATATCTAAGGTTAGACAGTCTAACCTCCCTCAAAAAACAAAAAAACAAAAAAACAAAAAAACAAAAAAACAAAAAAACAAAAAAACAAAAAATGATATAAGAGTACATTTGGTTTTGGGTACACGAATGGATGTGCCGCCCCCTGTCGACATATAAAATAGAAAACTAATGAAGCTCGTTGCTGCAGGGCCTCCCACGGCATATATTTTCGCTTGGGTTGACATTGAATCAATAGTAGTAAAAAAAAAGAAAGCAGTGATTATCCAGTATCCTATATTAAGAAATAGAATGTTTAGATATGCTGAGTGCTGGTAGCTTTTCATTGATTTTTCATTGGTATTGCGTTACTGGTTTCTTTCAACAGGGATGTAGTGCTCACAAAATATCTGAGGAGATTCATCAAAAATATGAGGGGTGAAATGGAAAAATTCAATATCACGACCTTCTCTACGTTTAAGATTTAATCGTGGTAGTAGATGCATATAAATGTCTTTCGTATGTGCTGCGTAATCACTAAAAAAACCATAGAATGGACAGAGTAGATAATAGCCACCAAATGTGTAGAGGGTCGTATTTATTGGTGTATCAACAGATTGAACCGCGTTAACAGCCTGCCCCGCAATTGCTGATACGGATATCATCCCCGCTCGAGAGCGGGCCTGAAGCATATCATTTCGTTCAACTTCTGAGGCGATTGTTAACGTTGTTGTGTTATCTTGAAACCAAGCCTGTAACCGCCTAAGTTTAACTTGCCCCCTCATTGAATTAGGCCCAAGAAAATAATCTTCATATCGAAACTCAGCCCCAAGTAAAACCCTTTTCTCTAGGGTGATTAAGTCGTGTGCGATATTGCCATTGTAACTAACTTGTGGTAGCTGCAGACTCGGCAAGATATTGACCGGAAGCATTCGAAATGCTCGCGGTGAAAAATGAAGCTTCCTTTTAAAGGCTCGGCAAAAGTTCTGATGATTAGTGAAGTGAAGATAATATGCGATTTCACTGATGCTCAACTCTGTCATCCTTAGCAATACGCATGCTCGATAGAGCCTGCGATTATGGATGTAATCACCGATAGTCATACCATGGGTCTTTTTGAAGTGCAGCTGGATCATTCTTTTGCTATAGCCGAGCTTAAGCGCCAAATCATCGAGGCAAGGCAGCTCGTTAAAATTGGCATCAATCCATTCGAGGATATCTTGGGCATAATCATCAATGGTCAATATGGGAGCCTTTGCCATAACATCCTCGAATGATGTGGTACTTATTGTTGACATGATAGAAGCCTAGGCCAACCGGATAGAGATGGCGTTGCCACTTTTTTGCCATGATCTCGGCTTTGAGTCACTCTTCGGCGTATATCTTCTTGAGGCGGCAGCTTTTTCCTTCAAGCTCTTTTGAGTCGAGTCATGAGAGAGGCATCAATGCAACTAAACTTGGTGGCGCCTCTTGTTGAAGTGGCGCTCGATTTAACCCAATAGATCACGACACGCTTTTCAGCTTAGGGCAGTGATACCAGACTGCGCAGAAATGCCCGAGGTGAACGGTATGCCAAAGTGCTGTCTTGTTTTCAGGGGCCTTCCTTCTCAGAATTATATGTAACTGATAGTACAATATAGCACTTTAGTGCGGGTCACTCTTTATTCCGCTACGGTTAATAGGATTCCTATATACACTCCCCACAATGCCAGCTGATAGAAAAATGTAATAATAAAACAAGTCTATCTATGTAATGTAACATACTTATGGACTACCTACACTACCATTGTCGGGAGATAACGGTAAGGTTTGCTGTAGCCTTTCCCGGTTTGGTCGATGGAGGCACCGTTAGCTTGATGGTGTAGGGCGCCGATACAGAGCCGACAAATTTCTCACTTACGCCCGAGCTACCATCAAGCTTGGATGGGTGATAACCATCACGTATAATCTCATAATATGCTCCCCCATCCCCAAGTTTGCCTTTACGTTCGTCACCCGCTAGCCCATCGGCGAGTGTCAAAAGGCTGGTAATTACCATCCCTTTAGCGCCAATGTCAATATTGAACTTTTTTGTGATAGTTTGGGGTTGTTCTGTGACAACGACAGTGCCAAAGTCAATAAATTCCGGAAGCGATACCGATGTGACAGTCCCCTTTTTGAACAGCTCATAGTAGCCAACCCAGTTGTATGCATTTCCCCGCCCCCCTGGACTGCACCTGCCCCCCCCGCAATAATCGATTTCATCCCAGATAGATCGGGTTACTCTAAATCTGAGTGTTTTTTCGCTCCCCTCGAACTTGTTGATCTCTATCTGAACAGGCTTCACAGTCACAATCCGACCTAGAGCTTGCTTGGCAGGCAGAGTTCGGTTCAGAATCCGTGTGTTTGATGCCAAATCGAGCGAATTATCTATGGTTACCGTATTTAATGTGACACTTGGATAACTTCCTCCGTTTGCCCCATACGTTCCGCCCTCATAAACATGCGTAAATGAAAATTCGCTTTGGGCACCCGTCGTCACTGATATAGGATAAGCGTATTGTTCGTCCGTCACGCTACCGTTTGATTGGTTTAGTATACCTACCTCTTGAGTGAGGTGCTCGCTTCGAATATTAGCGCTAACTGAGGAGTCGAAAACATCCCTCCAGGAGCAACCATCGGGACCGGTAGGAATCCCAGAGCCATCACCAACCCCCCAGTCTGGAGAACCTTTATAGCAATACGCTTCCACCAATACAGGAACTACAGGAACGTCCATTTTAACCTCCACATTTTATAATGAATAAACATATCTAAATGAGATGTGACTTTTATGACCCGAGAACAAGAATAACCCATGGGTTAATGCTCTGAACATTTTTGGTTTGCTAAAGCAATCACTGCCAACCAGTTGCACAGTGACCTTTGGTGCCAGCTGTTCTAACTATTGACCTCGGCAGTTCAACTAACGTCAGGCCCCATAACGAATATTTAACCGGATAGTGGTTGATGTCTCTCCTCGTGCATTATCTGGCATCACCAGCGTGTTGGGGATAAGCGTGCAGGTTCGACTGCTTTCCCCTGCACAAAATGCCTCATTGCTATCGCCATTGAGCGCGATGTTTTTATTGCTTACCTCATCTCTGAGCCAGAACTTGGCCCCCGACCCCGCCATGAGCACGGTGTCCACAGAGCCCACATCCAGGGGCTCAATGGCTTGCGCATAGACAGCTGTATTAGCTGGCGTGGTGCAATTCACCTGAAAGCTAAACGGATTGTAAGCCTGTGCGCCGTTCTTTATCGACCCCAGATAGACCGTCGCCGGAACATCAAGCTCGCAGGATGGAGCTACAAACGTCGCCGTGATGGTTACCGTCGCTTCAGTTGCCGCCTGGGCCAGCGATGCATTGCCAATGAGCAGCATACCCAACCATAAGATAATGTGCTGGATGACTTGCTTAATTGATTTCATAGTTCTGAATGCCTCCCCAGTCGTTAATGGCATCAATGGACATGCCTTTGCTCAACGAGACCTGGCCCAGCGACGCCTCGGAGAAGGGGGCCAGCTGTGCCAATGCAGTCACTTGCTGCTGTGTCAGCTTCACCTCTTTCCCATTTTGCTTCAGCCCGACTACCGCAAAGTAATACGGGGTGGGGTTTTTCAGGACGGCATCGCCATTTTGACTGACAATCTGTACTTTTTTTTCCGCATCCTTGCGGCCATTTTTCAGTGCTTGCGGGCGGTAAATCAGTTTAACCTGAGTATTCATCGCTATTGCCAGCACACTCCCCTCAGCCTGAGTTGGTTTCGGGGGAACCTCTTGTACGTTCAGCCAAAACAGCGATTCCCGGTCTTTGGGAAGGGATTGGTTGACGTTCATCAGGCGAACAACTTGCTTTTGCTTCGGTTTCACCTTGAAAAAGGGCGGTGCCGGGACGATGAAGACCTCATCCTTGCTTTGGGTCGTGTTATCAATCCAGACCTGACCACCATAGGTTTGCTCGGCATTATTGGTCACTTCAAAGGAGAGGTTCTTCTTTCCCTCCTCAAAAATGAAGCGCGTGCCATTCAAAACAAATGCGGCCATGGCGTGATTGCTGATACTCATGACTAATGATGCGACGATTGCGTTCTTCACGATTTTATTCACAGCGAACCTCTTGAACTGAACTTGAATTGGGTTTGAGTGTGGCAGCATTGATACTACAACTTTGCCCATTACTTTGTGTGACGGTTACCTGTTTTGGCTCTGTCTGCAGGTTCATTAGCAACACACCGTTACTTGATATAAATCCAGCGCTCATTCCGGTGTCCGTCTCTGCGTTACCGCCGGTAATGATGTCACCCTTCGCATCACGTACTCGCAAGATGTAGCGCTGCACACTGGCGAAGTTAAACTCGCGATAAATGATGGCCTTCTCCGTCGGCACCACGTTAAACGAACTGTTGAGCAACTCGGCATCATCCGGCACGTTCTCGGTGTTGATATTGATGCTGGCTGGACGATAGCTCGACAGAAATACGGCCGTTTCGCCATCTTCATTCGTTGGCAAAGAGCCATTAAACGTCACGCCAGGCATGTCCTTGATTTTTACAATGGCAATCGTATCCGATGCCTGCTTGGTCAGCAGCAACCCAGTCTCGGCAGTGACAATCGCAGAACCCGACAGACTACCAGACAGCGTGGTTCGGTCCCGGTTTTGGGATACAGCTACGTTCGTTTGCACTGCATCAAACGCATAACTGGCGGATGCACTTGCGCCAGCTGCGCCCTGTGAGTTGGTGTTGGCATTGAGGCTATAGTTCAGACGGTCATTGACCGTTGCAGAAACGCCGCTGTTAAACGTGGTGCCACTGCCGCGGCTGTAACCGACACTGTTGCTGTTGTAATGCCTGAGCCCGCCAATATTGAACGGGATGCTCACCCCCACAGACGCTGAATAGTCATCACGACCGGAAAACGCACCACGCGAGTAGCTGCCGTTCACATAGAGCGAGATGTCATCAAACATCCTCGTACTGGCAGACACGTTTGCACCAATGGCATCCTGGTCCCGGTCCCAATAAGACTGCTGCCAAAAGGCTGAGCTCAGATACACATTGTTATTTAGACGATGAGACAGACGAGCCTCATAACGGTTTTTTTCTGAACCACTGTAATTGCGCTTGCTCGAGTCGAAAGAGGCAAACTCACGATATCCAGAGCTCTGATAGCGGTATGTCAGCAACTGCAGGTCTGTTCGGTTGGTGAAGTTCTTGGCATATTTAAATGCAAAGCTCGCCCCCTCTGCCGTCGTGTTGTCATCGTATTCTGATTTGGCCAGGTTAACGTTTGTTGAGAATGCTCCCCACTGACCAAGAGACTGCGTCACACCAACTCCGCCTGCCTGATATTTCTCGTGCAGAATAGTCGCCATGTTAAGCGTGGTAGTGGGCAGCCCATAGTCAAAACTCCCCAGCAAGAAAGCGCCTTGATTGGATGAGAAGGCATCCTTTAATGCATTGCTGGTACTCTTTTGGCCAATCGCTACGTTGTAGTTGTACTCCCCGGGACGCAGCAAGGAAGGCAAGGTCGCAACAGGATACACGGTGCTCGTTTTCGCCCCACTGTCATCCTCTACCGTCACCAACAGGTCACCGTTACTCACCGGAGAAATATCATTAAGCTGATACGGCCCAGCAGGAACAACCTTGGAATAGATGGTATACCCACCTTGGGAAATCGTGATACGGGATGTCGAGGTTGCAACACCGGTGATAAGGGGAGCATAACCGCTGGAGCTCCATGGCCGCATATTGCTGTTAGAACGCAGCGCAGCACCATAAAAACCGAAATCAGAAAACAATTCAGAACGAGTCTGTGAGCGACCAAGCAGAAGGTCACCGCGCACCTCGCTGATAGCTGTAGACAGCGTCAAATCATTAGTGGTGAAATCACTGCCATATGCGTTTTTAGTAGCATTCATGTTGCTAGACAGCACCCAGCGCCCCAAGTTTAGGCTAGTGCTAGCATTGCCAAAAGCATTGAGTGAATCATCACTGCTTTTGTCAAAGTTACCACTGTATGTCAGTCTGAAGCCATTAATGCCATAATCCCAAAGAGCCGCGTCTGATTTATCCAGCAAATAAGCCTGCGGAATAATAAAGTCCACAGTCTGAGCACCGTAATCAAAATCGATGCGCGTATGCTCATTCTTTTCCAACGAATAGCATTCACGCTCGGCGTTAAATGTATCCGCATAAATTTCCGGCTTGAAAAGAATTCCACCACTCTTTAACCACTCAGGTGACAAGCAGACACTGCCAGATTGCTCGTCTTCTTTACTTATCACCAAGGAGGCCCGAATGTTGGTTTGCCCATTCAGCTGCACATCAACGTAATACTGGCCAGATGGATATTTCACACCCGACTGTAAAATCGCAGGTGTACTGGTTACACCCTGCAGAAAGTCAGTATTTAACTCAGACTCTGCTGCATGCACTTTACTTGCAAAAAAAGGAATCGAAACGGCTAATGCTAATACACTAACAGGGCTTCTCGTGACAACACTCATCCCTCCCTCCAATATGTCTTATGTGGCGCAAGGGCGATAAAAAGTATAAAAATAGCCCGAGCTGGCGCCCGGGCTATTTCCTGCTAATCGCGATTACTTATAAGCAACAACGAATGCGGCAGCAGAAGCGAAGTCGCCCGGGACCTTGCCACCGTTCAGCTCGGCAGTGAACTCAGCACCATTAGCTTTCAGCTCCTCACCAGTCCAATCAGCAGCGTGACTGGTGCTGTTGATGTCAGCTTGGGTGCCAGTGGCGTTTACAGTCTTGATGTTGACCCACGCATCAGTCGCAAGACCAGACTGGTTGGTCAGACCCTGCTCATTGAACATGCCACCCCAGGCGATAGTCGCAACCTGGTCATCAGGCAGGGCTGCACAGTCAGGTTGAGCCGGGTTCAGAACCAGCTTGAAGGTCTTCTGGCCAGCTTTGCCGTCGATACCAGCAGTGCCCAGCTGAACCAGGTTGTTAACAGAACCATCAACTTCTGGCAGGAGATCACAGGTAGTGTCGGTAACCGCACCCAAAAAACGAACCTCACCAGAACCAGCGTGAGCGGTACCAGCCATGCAACCCAGTGCGATCAGAGAGCAAGCAAAAATCTTCTTCATGTTAACCTCATGATTATTTTTTAAAAAAAAGCGTCTTCCCGACGCAAGACACCAACACGGCGCCCTTAACGAGGTTGCTATTCTGCCCTCGGCGTACATGTTAAAAGTGTCACTTTGTGCACACGGGTGTTTGATTTTTACGCTGGGAAAGTTCGAAAATTCCGAAGTGTTTCAGGTGAGAAACATCGAAAGGCTGCTTGGATAGGAAAGGATTGGAAGATAATAATGCGTCAAGTTGGGGCAAGATATCCTTGCTATCATTTGTCAAAAATATCGATACCAGAGCGGGGCTTCGTCGGTGATGAGCAGACCAAGCCCCGCTCGTCACATCAATCGTATGTCACGCTAACCCTTGCAAGGCCAGGTTTGTTTCTAATAGGGGAAAGCGATATTGTTTTGTACTTGGAATGAAGGGAAAGCACCTTTGTCAGTGATGCAAGGCGATAACTTTCCATTTCAATGCCCGTGTATGCATTATTAAGACAGGAAAGAGTTAACGCTTGCGCTGTATTGCTTGTGGTACACATGGGACGAACAACCGAGCCAACAAACAGCAACTGGTTGGCTCCTGTGGTACGACCTTGAGCCTGAACCGCTACGCTGGCACCAGCAAATGATAGATACGCGATAAATGTAATAATGGAACGTCGCCTCATTGCACACCTCCTTGTGGAATGCATTTAGCTCAGTAATCGACCCCGAACGGAACGCCTCTGTGCGTTGCGCGGAGCATACATTGGCGCTTGTCACTGCTGGCGCCAATTACATCAAATGATACGCTGAGTCCCTTATCCTTTAAATACGTGTTTATCTGTTTTATATCTTTTATTTGTGTCCCCTAAATAATCCTTTCGACAGGGAGAACAATTGTCTGGGATGAAAGGGTAATCCCCCCGAAAAAACTGAGGTGCTCATAAGTAGAATGTTCCCGTACTGTGAATGCAGGAGGTTCTACATGAAAACATCACGTATTAGCGATGCACAGATCATCGCCATCCTCAAACAGGCTGAGTCTGGTTCACCCGTCCCTGAGCTCTGTCATGAACATGGCATCAGCTCCGCCACCTTCTACAAATGGCGCTCCAAATTCGGTGGCATGGATGCCTCCCTCATGGCGCGCCTCAAAGAGCTGGAAGAGGAAAATCGTCGCCTTAAGAAGATGTATGCCGAGGAGCGCCTCAAGGCAGAGATCATCTCCGAGGCAATGGCAAAAAAGTGGTAACGCCATCTGCCCGCAGGGCGATGGCGAGCAAGGCAGTGGCTCATTACGCCATTTCTATCCGCCTAGCTTGCCAGGTGTTCAAGGTGAGCGAGGGTTGCTATCGCTATCAGCCCGTGCTGGCCGATGAAAACCAGGAGATTGCCGACTGGCTGCTGCGCCTCACTGCCAACCAGCGCAACTGGGGTTTCGGACTGTGCTTTCTGTACCTGCGTAATGTCAAAGGCTTTGGCTGGAACCACAAGCGGGTCTACCGGATCTATCGGGCGCTAGAGCTCAATCTGCGGATAAAACCCAAGAAGCGGCTAGTGCGCGCTAAGCTGGAGCCGTTGGCTGTCCCTGACCAACCGAATCAATGTTGGTCGATGGACTTTATGCATGACCAGCTCAGCGATGGTCGCTCGGTGCGGTTGTTTAATGTGATCGATGACTTCAACCGTGAAGCACTGTGCATCGAGGTGGATTTTTCCTTGCCTGCCTCGCGAGTCAAACGGGCACTGGAGCAGGTAATCGAGTGACGGGGAAAACCGGCCGCTATCCGTTGTGACAATGGCCCGGAATATATCAGCGAAGCTCTCAAGTGCTGGGCGCAGCAGAAGTGGATTGCACTGAGGTATATCCAGCTAGGTAACCCACAGTAGAATGCCTACATTGAGCGATTTAACCGCACAGTTCGTTACGACTGGCTGGGCCATTACCTGTTTGAGTCACTGAATGAGTTACAGGAATTTGCCACGGACTGGCTGTGGGTTTATAACCATGAGCGGCCAAATATGGCACTGGGAGGCTACACGCCGAAACAGCGTCTGGCACAGGCCGCATGATCTCTACTTTTAAGTGCCCCTAAAAATGGGGGGATTACCAAAGGGGATTGTGTCATTTGTGCACTCTTGAGCAATCGTCAGGCCATACGACAAACGAGCTAAGCCCGAAGCTCACGACCGTGCAGAGCGAAGTCTAAGCATCAATTAGATGCATAAAGGACACAGAGCCATCGCCTCAGCGTCATCTTGTTACTAGTCTATGGGCTTGAGCTTGAGCTGTTTCCTAGACCATCGCCGTTGCTGGTTCGTCGTCCAATTACTGGGTTAGTGGGGTCAAATCCAATTTGTCTATATACCCACTCTCGCAGTTCATCGGATTTGGTTCAGTTATCTGCTCAGGTGCGAGGAGTATGTTCGAGTTGTAACCTTGCAACCAATGTCGAACACCTGGTGAATCGTTTAATCGAGAGTGCGCTCTCCAGGGCGATATCGCACAGTCCCAGACAACGAACATATGCTCATGCAACTGAAGCAGAATCTGCTCATTGACCAGACCTTTATTGCCTGGACTTAATCCATCAATGAAAAGGCGCGAGTTACGTGGCCATCAATGCTCGCGTAGTTAGCCAGCTTTACTATCACGAGTCTTCGAGCAATGCTTGACGTGAGGGCCACCAAAGAGCCTTGATGTCAAGCCACCTAATGTGATCTTGCGCAACTGCGCAAGACGGCCTGGCTTTCGAACGGGCGCTGTACCTCAATGCTGAACTCACACATGACATTGCCCACTTTGGGACCACACTCCATCGTCATCAGAA
The DNA here is from genome assembly GCF_049172135.1 of Aeromonas sp. 603079. Classification (NCBI taxonomy): domain Bacteria; kingdom Pseudomonadati; phylum Pseudomonadota; class Gammaproteobacteria; order Aeromonadales; family Aeromonadaceae; genus Aeromonas; species Aeromonas sp. 603079. Next base: position 23,819 of record NZ_JAAKPX010000005.1, read on the forward strand.
CGAGGAACCGCCGACGCGAATGAAATATTTCATAGACGTATAAATGCTCATTGGAACTCGAAGGTGTGACATTATTTTCCGCTTAGGAAGAACCAAAAGGAGCACACCTTTATTATTACGATAAAAACTTGTTATGTGAGGCCATGGTTTCACTTTACGGTATCAAAGTATCGGCGTGCGAAGAGATCTTGTTTCTCGCGCGTTTTCAGCCACATTTAAAAAGCACATGCTGAAAGACGCCATTCTGGCTGAGCGCGGTAATATTACCGGCTGTACTTAGTTCATGACGACGAGAGCTGTCATTCATTGGATCACGGAGCGTTTAAACAGAAGGGCCATGCCGTGAGGACATGGCCTTGTTTATTTAGATGAGGAAGTCATCCAGCTGACGACCTTGCTCTAGTTGCTCAGCTAGGAACTTGGGTGTACGGCCCTGACCGGTCCAGGTTTTCTCTACGCCATTTTCAACGTAACGGTATTTCGGGGGACGAGGTGCTCGTTTAGCTTTAGCCGCAGTCGCTGCTGCTGGGGCACTGCCTACCAACTCAGTCGGGTCAATGCCAGCTTGAGCCAACATCGCTTGAAACTCGGCGAGCTTTTGCTGGTGCTCAGCTTGGGCTGCTTGTTCTTTCTCCACGACCTCCAAACGTTCCAGATAAATCAGCTCGATTTTCTCGTGGGCTTCTTTGAGCTGATCCAGAGACAACTCGCGCAGTGCTGCTCGCAGACTACGGATGTTCAACAGCACTTTCAGAAATTCACTCATAGATATCCTTTAATTAAATACGCAGGGATTGTTCTATAGCATACTAATGAGCACTGACGTGCTCAAGCGTCTTATCGTATTTGACTGCAACCGAAGTTGCGTTGCCCATCCATAACCTTCGTACTCTGTTTACTCAGGTAAGCCAGACGAAACAGAAAGTCGTGATAGATTTTATCTCGATTAATTGCCGCATTGCGAAATAGTCCATAAGTCCCTTTGGGAGGAAAATGAACCAAGTGAGCATGCTCTGGATACGGTAAGCTTAGTGCACTACACCACGCTTTCTGTATCCTCACCCCCATGTTATCACCATCACTTTCTAAATAGTTACCCAGATAGGCGTAATCGTCTCTGTGGAAGAATAGCATGACGTGGTAATGGTGGTGTGCTGATGAGTCCTTTTCCCTGCACCAGATGTAAGCAGGTAGACGCGGCTCCCCTCGTCGGTTGTTACGTTTATGGTTTGCTTTGATCTGGCTTTTAAGGGATTCCATGAAGCGTGTGATAACCGCTGGGTCAGTGCGCTGCATGAAGATAAGCTGATCCGGATCGTATTCAGTGGTATCCACTGCGAACCTTAAATCGCATCGAATAGCAAAGACTCGAGGAGTCTCTGCTAATAATTGAGCTGTAAACTCTACACTGCGCACCAAATAATCCAGGTTCATTGGCCCATATCCAGATGTGCATTCTTGCAACAGTGCTTCAAATTCCATATTGGTTAATAATATTCTGCCATACATAATGAACACTCCTAAATGCTAAGTGTTTGATAAAATGTTGTGCCTAACACAATAACGTGCATCAGTGTTTTAAATAAAATTCAATCCTCCCCTCTCAAAAGAGAGGGGATATCTAGGCGATGATATAGAACCTGTTATAGGCCGTATTACGAGTACTTCATAGTGGTTATATTAGGTATCTTTTGCATGCTATATTACATATACCGAATTGTTTTGTTGCACAACAAATACTCTAAGGCCTTACAGGCCACGGCATATATTAAAAAAAGGATTAAATTATCTTTAAAAATCACTCTTAAGTTATTAAAAATAAAAATCACCTCCTAATGTAGTGTTTGTCGGTGGAATTAATGACCCCATATGGTAATGCACCAGCGTTGTTCTATTTTGTTTATAAATGCTGACACATCCTCTCATGATTAAATCACTCAATGCAGCATCAAGAGCCTGCTTACTTCTTAATTTATTCGGACAAAACTTACGAATATCATTCTTTTTGAAAATGGCTCCTCCATTTGCCCCCACATTTCTAGCTAACCAAGAACGCAGAATATCTGCATTAGATGGTTCATCACTTTTATCGAGCTTCTTCATTTGTTGAATAAAATGCTCAAAAAACCAATGTGCAATAGTAATCGCAGCATACATTGTCTGATCTGAGATAAACTCGGCGTTAGGTGTGCAAAACCCCTCCAGAACCGCAGCAATCCTGGATACATGCTCCATAAATTTTGAAGCATAGTCGCGGTACTGATTCAATTTCCCTAAAGGACCAATACTGAGCTCAATAGCCACATATTGTTGATTCCACCTGCTAGCGGCTTCTGGCGTCAGCTTTAAGCATTTACGCTCGATCCCACGCTCCCTACGTCTAAATCCTCCCTTCAGAAGACCCTCAACACGTTGATGAAAATGATCTACTGCATCCGGGGCTCGAAACCGCAATTTGTCGAGGTGGAATCGTTGACCTTGAGTAGACTGAGGCTCACAGATCAAACACCGAGCCAAAAAACCGGAAGCACGAGCACGCTCCCCTTGGCGTTCCAGACTGCTGTTAAATAACCCAGGCTGAACCATAAGCATCAAACCCAAACGGTAATCAACTAATTTAGGTCTGGTACTGGCCACCCGTTCGATTGAGATAGAATGTCCACTCCACATTGAGTTAATAGCGGCGTCTCTAAACAGCTCCCCCGACAACAAGCTTCCCGCCTCATCGGAGGCTAGCATTAACGATGGGCTATCCTTGCCTAGAACTTGCTTGATGGCGGCACTGGTTACATCTGATAACACTAACCTCTTTTGAGTTGGGGCAATCGGTTTTTGTTCTTGGCATTGATACCATGCCTCCTCCAACTCTTTAGTTCCTAGCCCTTTCTCCGCGTCTTTAGAAATTGCCTTTCCTAACGCCTTCTCCTTGATCTGCCACAAAGCCAACTCCCTGAGATAGACCTCTTGTGACTTGATAAATTCCAGATCCAGTTCATTCTGAAGTTTATAGATAGCTTTCATTACCAATTGAACCACGGCTGACTTGCGCTCACCTGATTCAGCCAACACGATTAAATACAACGATGCAGCAAATCTCAGGTTTTCCTTGGGTTGCACATCAAATGAGTCTTGACATGCTAATGACATGACTGCTAGAACAGCTGAGACAATAACCCCAATAGGCGCCTGTGTATCGTCATAAATGTGCTGTATTAGCCTTCGCAATAGTTCAGGCAACACTTGTACTGGAAACTCACCCACTTGATTTTGATTGTTCATCATGACGGATCTCAGTTTAGTTTTTCAGGGACTGGATCCAGATATCTACCGATGACTCACGCCATCCAATCGCCGAAGTTCCCACCCTGACTGGCCTCGGGAAACCAGGGTCAAACCTAGGACTTTTTGGGTTTATGCGATCGTAGATCCAAGACCGACTCATCCCCACTCGCAGCTTCATTTCATGCATGCGCAGTATGCGGTCCGGTTTTATCACTGATGTAGTCATAAGCACTCCTCATCTATCGTGGTTACAAAATGTCTGAGCATGGATTGCACTAATCTAGGTGCCGTCGATGTTGCAAAATCGTGATGCATCTTCTGACTTCACTAGAGAGCGAGATTGAGATTACCCTAGTTTTTTGCCAATAATGGGTCACCTATGCCACCTCTTGAATGACCTGTTATTTTAGTTGAGCATGATATAAACTAAGCGATTTTTAATTTATAGGAGCTCGATGGTTTTATGTCCCTAATTAATAAATTACAACAAAATGAAATGAACGATATCGCAAGCTTTATTGCGCAAGAAGCCTATAGGCTAGCTGTTATAAAACAGTATCCCGAAGATGTTTCTCGCATTTATAATTTAAGTAAATCTGTCAGATATGAAATCCTAAAGCTATTTAAAAAGAACACGAACATAGACTATGCTATTGAGAGCATTATTTTATGTGTTGTATGTTACATTGTAACAAAACCACCCTTTGATGAGTTTAAAAATGAAATTAGATACCTCATTAATAGGTGGTGGGGGATTGAATCGGAGGACGACAATGATGACATCATAAATAACGACAAAAACGAGTTACTGGACAATTTAAAGAAAACTGTTATAGAGTTATGTAAGAGTAACCAAAATTTCAAATGCAATATTGCTCACAGATACTCAGTTGCAATGTTTGCAACTGAGTTTGATAGCACATACTTACTAAAATATTATCACGACACGTTGCAATATATTTATAAAAAAGAATACGCCCCCATTAGAAAAAATTGCATGACCACTCGGTTAGTTCGTCGTTATAGACTATTTAACCCCATTGAAGAGCGACCTTTGTACAGCATTGAATGTGCATATCAACAAGTGGAAGTACCAACAAGCGCACTATCAAGAATAGATGGAGATATAATAATTAATGATGACATAGAAAATTTATGTGACAGCTATATGATGCTGCATGAGTATCGCAACCAAGAATATGTTGATATAGCAACTAAACTGACTGTGCAGATTGATATCTCAAACATGCTATCAAATAATGAACTTGATAGAATCATGTCCTATTTACGTTCTGATATTAGCGTGATACAGACAAAGAATATAATTTCTCACATGTGTTTAGCTAAAACTGAAGATGAACTTGTTGAGAAATACAATATCCCAAGATTGCATACGGATGATTATCCAACCGTGAGTTATCTACACAGGGCAGATACACTAAAAAGTATAAATGAAAGTCATGCAAAGAACTATCTATGCGCCCTAATTTTAATAGCTGAGCACTTTGTAAAATATACAAACAAGAATGATAAAGTAAAAATACTTTGGAAGAAAGATGAAAAAAACTCCAATTTAAAAAACAGTATGGATTTATTGGCTGCTGCCTTACGAGATAAGTATGGAGATAAAACATTTAACAGCAACAAAACTGATAGCAATTATACATCTGATTTTGCAGGCTTCAGTGCAGGGATGATTGAAAGAGGTTATAAAGAACTGAATAAACTAATAAAAAAACATTTAGATTTTTTCCAACAAGGAAGAGTTCAATTTGGGAAAAAACTTAACAGCTCACAAAGAGATAAACTGCGTGCTGAGTTGGAAATTAGCTTGGATAAATTACACCCTGACGATAAGGTGAAAGCGAAGGATGAGCTTGAAACTCATTTAAAGAATGGTCGCCAGGCCTCTGTAAAACCCTTGAAGAATGGAAGTTATGTAATCACATGGTGATGCTTTTCCTGCTACTCTTGCTACTAATAGCAAGAGTAGCAGATTGTTTTTTTGTAAAAATCATAATTACCCATTGACAACAACATGCTTCTATTAAACTTGCAGTTATTTAACACCCCAAGTGGTTCTTTCTTGATCTAAGATCAGCACCAATTCTTATCAAACACATTGAAAAAAAATACTGGTATATATCATCTCCATGAACCTCCCAAAAAGATTTCATGGAGATATCATCATGTTAAATATAATGAGCAATACGATGTATATATTGCAAAGACCAGCTAGATATCTTATCGGAGCCAAACCTATAAAAAAATAAGGACCCTTCTGTTAAATAATACGAATCCATATAGCTTATCGTTCTCACTACATCAGGTGTTCATGATTGTCATAATCCATCGCTACCACTGACACAAGATGACACATTACGTCTTTAAACCACTGGTTTGATTCAATAGATCAAGCCCTAGTGACACTCACGAAATCGGCACTCATTTCATCTATTTTCCTCCATTTTCTGGTCATTAAGGTCTCTTCGAGACTTTTGACCATGGGGGTCAGTGTACCTTGCCCTATTGACCGGGAGGAGACCATGGCACTGGTAGGTTACGCACGTGTTAGTACGGGAGGTCAGAGCCTTGAAGTCCAGCTTCGAGCACTGGCTGAATGCAATAAAGTTTTCCAGGAGAAGGTTAGCGGTGCCAGTGATGATAGGCCACAGCTTACTCTCCTCTTGGATTATGTGAAGGAAGGAGACGTGGTGATGGTTACCAAGCTGGATCGTCTGGCTCGTAATACTCGTCACCTATTGGAGATATCAGAATTTCTACAACATAAGCAAGTTGCATTACGGATATTGAATCTGGGGATCGACACCTCAACGCCTACTGGCAAGTTAATGCTAACCATGATCGGTGCTATCGCAACATTCGAACGAGAGTTGATGTTAGAGCGGCAAGCTGAAGGTATTGAGTTAGCCAAGCGACGAGGTGTTTATAAAGGCCGAAAGCCTACCGCAATGGCAAAAGGCAATGAAGTTCTGGCACTGGTCGCCAAAGGATTACCCAGAGCTGAAATTGCCAAACGCACGGGGATCAGTATCTCCAGTGTGCAACGTATTCTCAGATCTCAGAGCAACTGAAAAATAGTGAGGTTTACCGTTTCTGACGATAGCCATACACATCTATTTGATCATAGTTATTCAGTGAGATAAAAAATGAAAAAGCTGACATTCTGCTTACTACTAACTCTTATGTCTGGAAGTCAATCAATACAGGCGGCGGAGCCATTCACAGGCTTTCTGCCTGCACTAGTGCAGGACAAAACAGGAAAGCCATTTTGGTGCAACGCACATTTAAATTTAAACAAAAAATGCATCGCAACTGAAATAAGTAATCTTTCTATGGTCATTGTGCGCAGTCAACCCTTCGGTGACTGTGAAGCTGGTATGTGGGGGTGGATCGCCACAGCAGGCTCCCCACAGAAAATTGCCATAGGCTACACAATTACACCCGATGAAAAATTCAATATTTCACTGAAAGATATGTGTCGACCAGGCACTGTTGTCAAATTTCAACCAAACAAGAAGTATAAAAATGAGGAAGACCTAGTTGGTTTTTACAATGGCAAAGAAATATTCAGATATCTGGGGCGTAAATAACCAGATGCTTTTAAGATATGAGTAAATGCTACGAGGATTTTTATGAAAGACATACATCGGTATTTATTGGCCTCGACTCTGATATTTTCGGCCCTAGCCTGCAATGCGCAAGAGCAACGCTACCTCGCTATCCAGCACACTGACACCGTTTACGCAAACCAAGGCGTCTGTGCATATCACTTCTCTTTAGATAGTGGCGGGGCAGACGAGTTTGGACATTTGTATATCACGCTGCAATTTAATGACAAGAAGGGCAAAGCACTGGCCGAATCAACACTGGAAGTTGAACCCTTCGGCGGGAGCTCCGCGACTCGTTATGGTGGCGGTTTCACGGAAGTTGATTGCGGACAGGTTGAACAAGCCAAGTCCATCGCCATTATTCAGGCGACCGAAGTCTTTGCACATAACCAAGTTACCCGGCTCCCCATCTCCACCTTCACCCCTGAGTTTCATCAACCACTGAAGATCACCGTAGGCGGCAGGTAGTACGCTCAGGAAAAATAAAGCCAAAGGGCGTCACCGTGATGGTGACGCCCTTTTTCATTTCCAACCCTTGATGAGGATCATCACCCCATGTCACGACACTTCATTATCGGCGATCACTTGGTTACACCTCAGCCTGAAGGCCACCATCACGGGATTTTCGTTGGCCATGACCAGGTCATTCACTGTCTACCAACTCCTGCCGGTGATCACTCAGGTCAATTGGTGCAGACCTCCTTGGCTGAATTCAGCCAGCACAACGCTATTGAGGTCAGGCCCCATGTCCAACGCCTGTTCTGTCGAGAGGAGAGCCTGATACGGGCCTACGCACGGCTAAGCGAAGGCGAACAAGGCCAGCCATTTGCCACGAGCGAGCAATTTGTTACCTGGTGCATTGAAGGGGTTCAGCATCCCCCGAAGCTGCTGCAGACCGCGGTAGCAACGGTAGTGGCAGCCGAAGTGGCCCGCCATACGCTGGGCAAGGCGGCCACCAGTGCAACCGCAGGGCTTGCTGCCAGTACTCTGGCCACGACTGCTGGCGGTAGTGGGGCCGCAGCGACGGTAGTGTCGATCACCGGCATTGCTTCAGCCCCGCTGCTAGCTCCTCTTGCAGTAGGCGCGGTTGCTGCCTATGGCGTCAGCAAACTCTGGGATTGGCTCAAAGACTGAATCTATACGAGGAGACATCATGACAATTCCTTTTCACCGGGAGGGCTTTGCCCTGCCCGTGGCCCAAGCGCTGCTCACGTTACTCAGTCAGGAGGTCGCCCATCTCGGCCTCAACCTCGAGCGCCTGACCCAGCTCACCTTCAACTTTCGCAGTCCCACCTATAGCCCCGAGCAAGGAGGGGCTCACCCCGTTGAGATACGCCTGATCCGTGGGCTCGATGGCTGGCTGTTCGATTACGTCACCGACTTCAGCTATCAAGGCGTGGGTCAGGATGCCGAGCTCTGCAAGGAGCTCGATTTCAACTTCCTGGATGACGAACACTATTTGCAAGGATGGGGGCCAATTCAGCGCTCAGAGGCCCATGAGTTATTCACCCTGTGGCAGGCCAACTTTGTTGTCTACTGCCGGATGGCGTACTTCACCGTTGAGGTCAGCGGGGATTGGGAGGTGTGTGATGACTGACAAACTGCTGCTCTCTCACTACTCACGCCAGTGGCTGGGACTGGTTACGGCCAAGGCTAAACTGCAGCCGACTCGCCAGGGTGAGCGCTGGTTGCTGCACCTGACTCCTGGTAGCCCAAACGCTCGCACTGTCACACTGCATCTGCGTTGGTCTGGCGTGCAGTGGCAACTGCTCTCCCTCAACAATGCCGAGGACTGGCGCACCATGAGCCAACCCGTGGATGAAATCTGCGTTGACCCCAAGCATCGGTGTTTCTGGCGCAGCCAAGCAGGACTGGTTTCTCTCAGTGAACAACCCCGTGTGTTGGCAAGTTTCCTGGCTGACCTGCTGCGTACCTTTACTAATCACAGTTATCGTGTGGAGAGTGACCCCTTACCCCTATAGGAGGCTCACGATGCCTAAACAACCGATAGCCGTTGAGCTGGAGGCCATCAATCGAGAGGGCGAGACGCAGGTGGTACGTGACAGTGGCCTGACCGTACAGGGCTATAGCGTTTATCTGCGGGCGGTAGAGGCCAGTGGCCTTGCCCTGGCCACTTGGGTCGCTGACTACGACACCATAGGACCGGCTTACCAACTGGCGGAACGGCTGAGTATTGCGCTAGCCATCCCGCTGAACGTGTAGGGAGCAAGGGTAAATGGCTACAAACCTAGCCGCAGTACTGGGGGTAGGGAAGTTGATAGCTCAATGCTACGCGCTCCATCCGGTCTAAAGGGTTGTTTTACGCCCTCCTGTTCAGAGAGAGCGATTACTCCTCATCGCTCTTGACCATTGACCTTGGCCTGATGACACCATAGGCTTGCGCGGCTCTGGTTCGCCGGGCGTGCCTCACTGTGCTCCCTTATAAGGAAACACCATGAAAAAAATCATCTTTCTCTTAGCCGCCATGTTAATGCTTCCCATGGCGTATGCAGCCCCCCAATTCAAGGAGGGCGTTAACTATGAGACGCTCTCCAAGACAGGTAGCGCTCAGCCGGAAGTGCTGGAGTTTTTCTCCTACTTCTGCCCAAGTTGCGCAAACTTTGAGCCTATCGTCGAAGATTTGAAGAGTTACCTGCCTGAAGGTGTGCCGCTAAAGAAAAACCATGTGGCATTTTTAGGCCGTGACATGGGTCCGCAGATGCAGCGGGCTTATGCGGTTGCAAATCTGCTGAATGTGGAAGACAAATTAACCGCGGCAATCTTTAAAAAGATACAGCAACGACAGTATCCGCAAAGTCGTGCTGACGTGAAGCAGATGTTCGTAGACAGTGGTGTTCCAGCGGACAAGTTTGATGGCGTTGTTGATAGCTTCGCTGCCACCAGTATGGTATCCCTGTTTGACCGCAACACCGAAAACTACAATATTCGTGGAGTTCCAGCCTTTTTGGTGAATGGCAAGTACATGATTAAGCTTGAGTCCATTCGCTCACAGGAGCAATTCAACCAGTTAGTTACATTCCTACTGGCCAAAAAAGACTAACCTTCCGGGGTTGATAAAAGCCCGCTGGCACGCCAACCAGCGGGCTTTTTTATTCACCCCTCAATTAGCCCGATATGTAATGGTCCCCGGCATGCATGAAGCATGTCGGGGTCTTTCTTTTTCAGGAGACCACTATGCGTTACCACAAACTCAAAGCCGGGGAATGCCCCGGCACTTATGTCGTCACTGAACCCGTGACCGAGCAAGACCTGCTGCGTATCGCCAATCAGATTGCCCGCAAGCGCCTGGCCAAAGGTGCCGCCATTACCAGCACCACCGAGGCCGCTGAGCGGCTGCAAACCCTGCTGCAGGACCGGGAACACGAAGTGTTTGGCGCACTGTTCCTTGACTCCCAGCATCGCGTGTTGGCTTTTGAGGAACTGTTTCGCGGCACCTTGGACTGCGCCAGCATCTACCCACGGGAAGTGGTCAAGCGGGCCTTGTTACTCAACTGCGGGGCCATCATCGCAGTGCACAATCACCCCAGCGGTGACCCTGAACCTAGCCAATCAGACCGGGTTTTTACCCAGGCCCTCAAAGAGGCCTTGGCACTGGTTGATATCCGGTTGCTCGACCATCTGGTGGTTGGTGCCGAGGGCATCGTCTCGCTGGCCGAAAGAGGTCTGCTATGACTCTCACACCTGGTAAGTCACACCTCACCGCCCTCGACATCCTCCTCGAGCTGCGCTGCTGGCTTGAAGATAACGTCGAGATGCAGGCCGAGCCCGCTATCGTGGCTCACCTCCCCAACGGTTATCTGCTCACCCAAGCCGACTGCATCGAGGCCATTGACACACTGCTCCACCAGCTACGCCATTAGTCACGCCAAGAAGGAACAAACGCCATGCGATTACCCAATCTTTATTCCCTTGAGGAAACCCTCGAGAAGCTGCGCCATCGTCTGGCTGCCGCCTACAACGAAGATGCGCTGACGTTGCTGGAGAAGGCCGTCACCAAGGCTCGTGATGACCGGAGTTATGCCAAGCAGTTTGAAGAGACCTTGCTGCGGGGCTCTACCGTCGAGATACGCGAATGCCTCAGCTGCTTTGGCGACTACTTCGAGCCCTCCCGCGACGCACCGCCCTATTACCCGCACCACGATGCCGTCAACAGCATTGATTGTGCGCTCTACGTCATCCTGTTCGATACAGCTCTCCCCAGCACACGCCAAGATCACCAATAACGAACCGTCGATCGCCCAATAACATGCATGCCGATCACGTTTCCACCCAATAACCCGGATCATCCGCCCCAACATCATGATCCGGATACTCCGATCCCCCCAACAAGGCCACCCCACTACAGGTGGCCTTTTGCATTTCAAGGAGCTACTCCCATGTCTGCCTTCATGATCGACCGCAAGGACTACCTTGCCTTTGCCGTACAGTTACACCGCTTTTGCAATGCCCCCATGCCACCGCACTACACCCTTGAGTTGCTGCGCTCCCTCTGGTGGAACTCACCAATGGATGTCACCAGTACCTGGACCTGGCGGGTAGACCGGCTGGTACGGTTGATGATGCTCGCCAACCGGCGGGCAGTCTGGCATCGCTATCAGCTGGGGCGTCAGCAAGAGCACAAGGAACCACACCAGCGTGGCTCGACCAAGCGGAGCCCGTTTAAACCTGCCCACCATTACCACCAGGCTCCACTCACCGATAGCGAGCTGGTTGCCCTCTACAAATTCACCTGCTGCGCCCTGTACCAATCGAGTGAATGGAGTGGGAGTCCTGAGCAGGTACCCCGGCTGGTGAAAGTGATACAGCAGTTGCAACAGGCGCTGGCGCAAGACGTGCTGACCCGGCTGTCACTGTGGGAGCAAGCCCCCTGGGGAGAGATGTAATGAACCTTTCCATCACCCTGACGGTGACAAACTCACCGCCGAGCTCAACGGCCCATCTAGCCCAACGTGTCGCCGATGACATGGCACACCTGCATCACCATCTAGGGGATGGGGTCAGCGATGAACTGGGCATCAGCATCAGTTACCTGGTCGAACAGTTTGCGCTGCTGGCAGCGGCTTACCGTTCACCTGCAGAAAGAGAGAAACACCCATGAGCGAATTCAACGATAGCTTCACTCAGGTCGCAGTCGCTCAGGCAATGAGCGCACATAGCGATTTGCATAGGCTCATTGCCTATCAGCTCACCTTCCCGAAGTGGGCACACGACTATGACGAGACCGGCAAGCGCACTGGCCCCGACAAGATCAAGCCCGTGCCAACGATGCACAAGACCTCGCTGTTCGTAAGTCCACTGGACATGGTGGACAACCTGCCCCGCGAGATTAACTTTGCGTGGTGGGAGCGTGAGTGCAACGACCTCGGCTATCCCGTTGGGGAGTGGCGACGCACCATTGTGGGTGCCTACTTCAACCACGGCACCAACGACAACCCAAACTGGAGCAGCCACACATGAGCATCTTCGAGCACATGACATGGGGACTGGGCACCCCGAACCTGCCCAAGCTGGGGGCTCGAGCCATTCTGCAACGTGGTTATGTTGATTTCCTGGGCGACCGTGCCGGTATGTACGGCGAGCCAGACGAGACGTGGAGGGCCGAGTGCGACACGGTACTGCCGCACTTTCTGCGTGAGTTAACCAAGATGGCCAAGGCATACCAGATATGCACCGACATGGACGAGGTGTTTCGCCTTGAACACAAGGGCTGGGTGTGTGAAGCCAGTCCAAGGCGCAGCTACGGCTACCTCTACTTCGACATCTACCACCCCGCTAACTAGCGGGGCGTTTGTTTCAAGGAGAAGTATCATGAACAAGTTCTATCACGTGGGCACACTGGCCCGCCGTGAAGTCACCGCCCTGCTGCACACGCTGACGCACAATGCAGCCGTCAATGCCGAGGGGATCCTCAACTACATGGGCAGCAAGCTGAACCCCTACGACCCGCGCAAAGAGAAGGCCAAGGCACGGCACACATTGCGTCGGGTCAAGAAGGCTCTGAAGGTAGGGCGTATCCCGCTTGAGCTCACCGTGACCGGTTGCCGCATCGACCGTGGCAGCCATCAGGCTGACCGTTACTACTACGACCGCACGCTACTGGCTCAAGGTTGGCAGCAATACGATACCGAGGAAGACGCCTGGTATTTCGGCATCTGGATTCACACAGAGAAGCTGGAGACCTTTACCTACGCCGAGGGGGATACCAGTCATGTGATTGCGCCAAACGTTGAGGCGTTTCGTGCCGAACTGGCGCGGCTTTACCAGTACCACCCGCAGGCCCCGGCGTTTATCAGCATCGACCCAGAGGTGGGCATTGTGACCCACCACTTTGAACGCAAGCCGGAGGTGTGAGATGGCAAAAAACATCACCATCAAGGTGCCCGGCAAACATCCGCAAACTGGCGAGCTCACCACCTTCGAGCTCAAGGGTCAGCGCATGGATATCGACATCGGTGGGCAAGCGGTGCCCTTTCTGATTCACAGGAGGGGCATCGGCACCTCGCTTACCCATATCCCGAGTTGCTACCGGATAGCACTGCTCGGCGGCTGGCTCACCGCTCGTTACGCAATCCCCGAGAATAAGCCCAGCAGAACGGCCTGCGCCCAGATGGCCATAGACCAACTGGTGGCTCAATACGGCTCGCTGCATCTACTGGACCGGCTCAATTGCAAACCGGTTATCAATGAAATGGCTGACTACGATCGTTAACGCCACTGCATCTCGCTCCACCACAGACAACATAAAGGGCCAGCCCTCTCAGGCTGGCCCTTGGCATCACTGGAGTCGCCAAGCATGACCCCTCTTATCACCGGGCTCGAGGTGCATCGCTATGCCCCCGAGCTCAACAAACTGCATCTGCGCAACCAGCAGACGTCACTCGCTCCCGGCATCACCACCATCAAAAATGGCCAAACCCTATCCCAATCGTTACCGTTAGTCACCCGGACTACATTAACCTGACAGGACTCCATTGAGCGTGCTTGGCAAGCTTGGCCGAATATCCGCAATGTCTGACCGATTACCTCCCCATCACAACACATCCGGATTTATCACCTAATGAAAAATATCACTGCGATATCAATTACCAAGAAGACATCGCAGCTCCAAATAGACCTCTAATTATAATCCATATACACACATTAAAATGCCACTGCAATTTTAGAAAAGATACAAACATATAGATGACACTATAACTATCAAGCAGCAAAACGCCACGCTTTAATATTTCCAGAATGCCAATCTTCACAAAATGACACATGTCGCAGCAGGTTCACTGTTATACACACTCAAGTGAAATGTATATAACAAAAGGTAGGTGACGGATGTCTCCATCATTACAAATTGGCGACTACATGGATGAAATTCATGGATGGATTGAAGATAACATAGACACGCAAGCCGGGCTAGACGCACTAAGCGAACGCTTAGGATATAGTAAGCGGTCGATTCAAGTTCAATTTAAAAAAGAATACCACACCACTATTGGGCGCTACATTCAGCTCCGCCGATTACATCGCGCAGCTATCATGTTACGCATGACAACGATGAGTATTATCGACATCTCCAGTGCGCTACATTACTCATCACATAATAATTTTTGCAGAGCATTCAGAAAATGCTTCAAAATAACGCCAACTCAATACAGGAACACACAACTTCATGAGCAACCTACGATTTCTTTTCCTTCGATATTAAATAAGGAAAATATTGAATTTGAAATAAAGAAAATCCCCAAATCCATTTTGTCTGGAGAAGGGCGTGTATATACGGATTGTATTTATAACACCGGTTTGGCAGATGAGAAGTTCCACTGGCTTCAACAATACTTCCGAAATAACACCAACCCCATGACAATTGCATCCAAAGTGATGCCAGATACATTTTCATTTCGCGCTGGGAGGAATGGCAGGGTACAGTATTCTGCCATTATTTATAGCCCCGCAACGACAAAAGTCCTTAACACTCATCACGCAATGGGGGGGCTATATCTTCATTGTTATTTTTATGGAAAACTTGATTCCTATGGGAAATACAATGCGGACATTTATAGAAATTTATTGCCAAGTATTGGCATGGCACAACGTTACTCTCGTAAAATTGAAGTATTTCACCACATAAAAGAAACCCCTCAGGGGCCCCTTATTCGTTGCGAACAATATATACCGATTGCTTAAGTATTTGAACGAGTGACTACAGTGGTCAACCACGTCTGGCTGATTTTCAGCTTCTGCTTGCGGCACACTATGGTTGTGTTGATGCAGCCAGTTGTAGTAATCCGTCCGTTAATAACAGATCCCACTAGAGGCACCTATCCCATGGCAGGAAACACATTGTCCTCAAGCTATCATAGCTTGGATTTTTTAAACTCCAGCATCTCCTTAAACAGACGATGGGCATCATCAGGGGGGATTTGCTCAATCAGTTGATCTGGTGGGCATCGCAGCAGAGGGCTTTTAAGGCGGTTGATGTCTTCATCAGCAAAGGCTGTGCGATTAGCCAGAAAAAGGGCATACATATTTTGGTACACAGTCGCTTTGTTTAGCTTACTTACCTCGGTCGCGGCTCGCCACAAGGTGTTATCGCCGATATCCAGCCAACATTCGCCTTGCTTGTCAAAGACCGTGACAGGGGGCTCTTCACGGGGAAGCTGACAGTGCTGGGGAGGAATAAGGGCATGTAACAACGAACGCCCGGTCGCCCAATAAAGCGTCGCGCCAGCAGCCAATTGCTCACAAGGAACCTGAACATTGAGCATGAATAGGCCTTCCAGCTTGGCGTTCTTGATGGGGATCATCTCTTCACCAACCTGCAACAAGACATCCCCCTGCGTGGTCGGGCTCACTAGGTGCATATACAGCTGGTTGCTTTTCACATCATACCGTTCAAAGCTGAACGTAGAGGTCGCAAAAGCGTGGTTGGCCATAAGGCTGAGGATCAATAGGGGGGCGGTCATTCGGTTCACAGTGTTGGTTGTTCTTTCTGGATGATGAGCCTATAAAGCAGCTATGTTACAGTTACCAGCTTACCCAAAGCTGAACACAACATGTCCAAAACAATACAATCAAGTAGAAGGACAGCCGACATCCAATGGCATACTGACTGGCACACCAAAAATAACAGAAATAAAAAAGCCCAACCGAATCAATCAGTTGGGCTATATAGATGGCGGAGGAGGTGGGATTTGAACCCACGGATGGTCGCCCATCGCCGGTTTTCAAGACCGGTGCATTCAGCCGCTCTGCCACCCCTCCGCAGCAGTGCGGCGAATATTACCATGCTGCTCTGGCTTGTAAATCCCCGTCCGGTTCGATTGCTGGTTAATTGCGCTAAATGACATGAAAAAGTGGCAATCAGAGCGTATCAAGCGCTTTTTTGGCCAGATAACTTGACTTGAAAACAGACTCAACCACTATAGTGGCCTCTATCATATCCTCTGCAAGATAACGTTATGACTATTAAAAATGCCCTGTTTTGCGCGCTGGCTGGCGTGACCCTGCTGGCGACGCCAGTACATGCAAGCGAGCTGACCAAAAGTGATGTCGAGCAAATCGTTCGCGACTATCTAGTCAAGAATCCCGAGATCCTGGTCGAGATGTCCAATGCTCTGCGTGCCAAGCAGGAGAGCCAGCAGGCCGAGAGTGACAAGGCGCTGATCAAGGCTCACTCCAAGCAGCTTTATGCCAATCAGGATCCCGAGATGGGGAATCCGAAGGCATCTCTGACCATTGTGGAGTTTTTCGATTACAACTGTGGTTACTGCAAACGGGCCCATCCGCTGGTCAAGCAGCTGATGTCGGAAGATAAAGACATCCGGTACATCTACAAGCAGTTCCCCATTCTGAGCGAGTCCTCCTACTTCGCAGCCCGTGCTGCGCTGGCGGTCCAGCTGGGTCAGCCTGACAAGTACCAGGCGTTCCACGAGAAGCTCTATACCCATCAGGGCCCGCTCGCTGATGAAGCACAGGTCAAGCAGTTGGCTGTGGCGGCCGGTGTGGACTGGAGCAAGGTGGAGGCCAAGATCAAGGATGGCAGCATTGACCAGAACCTAGGTACCAACCGTGCGCTGGCTGAAGCGCTCGGTATCTCCGGTACCCCGGCCTTCATCATCGGTGATCAGATCCTGCGCGGTGCCCCCCGTGATTTGGCCAGCCTGAAGGGGTTTATCAAGGACGTGCGCGCCGGTAAGAGCATTCAATAAGCGGTTGTCATGGTCGAGGGCCCAGCGCCTCGGTCAGAAATAGAAAGAGGGTCGGTATCACTACCGGCCCTCTTTTTTATTATGTCCTTTGGCACAAGTGGTCGTCGCGAAAGGACCATAACAACGTGCTCAGGACCCGGCCTGTTGGCCTCAGTAACAAGTATTAGCAGAGTCGTTCGGAGTCTATTGATAAATATTTCACCTTGCAGAGGCGTGTCGTGAGCATTGCTTAATTCCGGTCAAGATTTTTTCTGCTGCTTGCCTTAGAATCGCCGCCCGTTGCAGGAGAAACCCCTATGTTAGTTGATATTTTACGGCTGGTTTTTATAGCCGGAGGCCTCGTATTTGTCTTCATGCTGGTGCAAGCCTGCTGGCGGAAGAAGCAGAGTGGATCCTTTGAGGCGACCCCCTTCTGGCCGGTGGCGTTGATCGGTGGGGTTGCCAACTTCCTCGATACCCTGGGGGTGGGCAGCTTTGCGGTAAAGACCGCCTGCTACAAGCAGTTCAAGCTGATCGATGACCGGGTGCTGCCGGGTACCCTCAATGGGCAGTGCGTGCTGCCGACCGTGACTCAGTCGCTGATCTTCGTCGGCGCAGTCGCAGTGGAGCCGCTGACGCTGATCAGCATGATGATGGCCGCCGCAGCGGGCGCTGCCTGGGGCGCTCGTCATGTGGCCTCGTTTGATCGGCAGACCATCCGGCTGGTGATGGCTATCTCCTTACTGGTCGTTGCAGGGCTTATCTTTGCCGGTCTGCTGGGTCTTTTCCCTGTAGGCGGCGATGCGATGGGGCTCAGCGGCTACAAGCTGGCGATCGCCCTGCTTGGCAATTTCATCTTCGGGGTGTTGATGAATGTCGGTATCGGCCTGTTTGCTCCCTGCATGACGCTGGTTTATCTGCTGGGGATGAATCCGCTGGCGGCGTTTCCGATCATGATGGGCTCCACCGCCGTGCTTAGCGTTTTCTCCGCAGGCACCTTTATCCGTAAAGGGGCATTCGATGCCAAGGCGGTGCTGGCGGTAGCCATCTTTGGCCCCATCGGTGTGGTGCTGGCCGCCATGCTGGTCAAATCCATGGATATGGAGATGCTGAAGTGGTTGGTTGCCTTTATCGTCATCTATACCTCCTGGACCATGTACGCTTCCTGGCGGGCGGCGCGTCGCTCCCCTGTGCAACTGGCGGTGGAGAGCGCAGGCTAGCCTGTACCAGTGCCGCTTCGGCCTTGGCCCCCAGAAAAACATAGAGGCCAAGCGCCAGTAGCAAACCCACCGCACACCCCATCACTCCGACCGCTGGCCAGAGCAGCTCGCTCTGGCCGAGCGAGCCTTTGAACAGCAGCAACAGCCCCTCGATGGAGACCGCGATCAGAATGGCGGCGATAAAGCGGGTGATGGTGCGGCGAATGGCGCTGTGGCGGAAGATATCCTTATGCAGCAGTACCTCCTCTTCCAGAATGGTCTTGCCCAGATCGAACACCGCCAGTGCCAGCGTCAGGAAGATGATGGCGCTAAAGGCGCCGAGCTGGTTCTGCTGCTCGCCGCACAATAGCTGGTAAAGCTGCTCCAGCCCGTGCCAGATCAGGGTGGCGACGATCAAAAACAGCGCCATGCTGAGCACCACATAGACCGCCTTGAACCAGGGCATGGCGCGGCGGCGCTCCCTGTCCCCCATCAACCAGCCAATCAGCTGATTCAGACAGACGGTGATCTCCCGTCCTTGCCCCTGCACGATAAGGTGCAACCGGTTATGGGCGGCCGGTGCCGCAGGCTGGATGCACATCGGCCCCTGATAATGGTCAATGCTGACGACAAAGGGATACCCCTTGAGCGAGACAAGGGGGGCGCTGAGCAGCCCCTGCAGTAGCGGGGTCAACTCCTCCTGATACTCCTGATAACGCCGCAGCACATCGATGGGGCTCATCTCTGCCATATGGACCTCGGTGACGTGGGATCTTGTGGTGAATGTGCAAATAGTGGGCCTGCTTTATGACAGGGATGGCGGGGCAAGTTGCACCAGAGGATGACAAATTGGTGAGTGACGAAGAGGGGATGCACCAGAAATGGGCGTATCGAAGAGCTGTGTGGTGATGAAGGCACTGCAATAGAAAAGGGCCCGTGACGGGCCCTTCTGCGACAACCTGCGGCGATTTAGCCAGCCAGCTTGGCGAAGCTGCGCTCAGCGGCAGCCAGGGTATGTTCGATCTCCTTGTCGCCGTGAGCCAGCGACAGGAAGCCCGCCTCGTAGGCGCTCGGCGCCAGATAGACGCCCTCTTCCAGCATCAGATGGTAGAAGCGCTTGAAGCGTTCCATATCGCAGCGAGTGACCTGCTCGTAGCGGGTGATTTCGGGCTCGTCGGTGAAGAAGAAGCCGAACATGCCGCCCACATAGTTGATGGCGAGCGGGATACCGTGTTTGGAGGCGGCCGCTTTCAGCCCTTCTGCAACCCGCGCTGTCTTGGCGCTCAGCTGCTCATAGAGACCCGGCTCCAGCAGCAGATCCAGCATGGTGAGACCGGCCGCCATGGCCACCGGGTTGCCGGAGAGAGTACCCGCTTGATAGACAGGGCCGGTCGGGGCGATGTGCTGCATCACCTTCTTCTTGCCGCCGAAGGCGCCAACAGGCATGCCGGCACCGATGATCTTGCCAAGGGTGGTGAGATCCGGATCGATGTTGTAGTGACCCTGGGCACCACGCAAGGAGACGCGGAAGCCAGTCATCACTTCGTCCAGGATCAGCAGGGCACCGAACTCGTCACAGATGGCGCGCAGCCCTTCCAGGAAGCCGGGGACCGGCGGGATGCAGTTCATGTTGCCTGCGACCGGCTCGACGATGATACAGGCGATCTCGCTGCCGTACTGAGTGAAGGCTTCACGCACCGAATCCAGATCGTTGAAGACGCTGGTCAGGGTGTGCTTGGCGAAATCGGCCGGAACGCCCGGGCTGTTGGGTTGACCCAGGGTCAGGGCGCCGGAACCGGCCTTGACCAGCAGGGAGTCGGCGTGGCCGTGGTAGCAGCCCTCGAATTTGACGATCTTGTCGCGGCCGGTGTAGCCACGGGCCAGACGGATGGCACTCATGGTGGCTTCGGTGCCGGAGTTGACCATCCGCACCTGCTCCATGGAGGGGACAATCTGGCGGACTTTCTCGGCCATCAGCACTTCGATCTCGGTCGGCGCACCGTAGCTCAGCCCCTTCTCAACGGCCTTGATGACGGCGGTTTTGATGGCCGGGTGGTTGTGACCCAGCAGCATGGGGCCCCAGGAGCCGATGTAATCCACGTAGGCCTGACCATCCACATCATAGAGATAGGCGCCATCGGCGTGATCGATGAAGCGGGGCGTGCCGCCGACCCCATTGAAGGCGCGGACCGGTGAGTTGACGCCACCCGGAATGGTCTGGCGGGCCTGTTCAAACAGCTGATCTGATTTTGACATGGATCATCCTTAATGGGATTTTGGTCGTCACACAAGGGATTGCAGCCGATTGAGACTCGGCAGGCCGGAGCATCAGGAGTATGCTTTGCGCTCTCGCCACCCGGACTCTCGGTCTGTTCCCGTGACAAAAATTTAACGGGCCGACTATAGCAGAAAGCCCCAGCCCTGGGCAGCCGAGCAACGCGCCGGGTGATCCTGATCTCAGCTAGCTGACGATATGGTTTTTCCAAGTTGGTGTAACAAGATGGCGCAACAAGCTCTCTCCTCTGAAGCCGATACCTCTTCGCGGGGGCCGCTTTCCCGCATTATCCGGCAAGACAAGATGCCCTTGCTGGTGCTGCTGCTGGCGGCGCTGGTCGGCACCCTGGCCGGACTGGTGTGCGGCCTGTTCGAATCTGGTGTCCACTGGCTGGCAGAACAACGTATCGCCTTGCTGGCAGACCGTCCCTGGTGGCAGCTCGGTCTGCTTGGCTTTGGCTTCAGCGCCTTGCTGGGATTTGTCGGTTACTTCCTCACTCATACCTTTGCCCCGGAAGCGGGTGGTTCCGGCATTCCCGAGATCGAGGGGGCGATGGACGATCTGCGCCCGGTGCGGTGGTGGCGAGTGTTGCCGGTCAAGTTCTTCGGCGGCATCTGTACCCTGAGCTCCGGTATGGTGCTGGGGCGGGAGGGACCTTCGGTACAGATCGGCGGCAACCTCGGCAAGATGGTGGCGGATATCTTCCGACTGCCCAAGGAACATGGCCATGCCCTGTTGGCCGCCGGTGCGGCGGGCGGTCTGGCTGCTGCCTTCAATGCGCCGCTGGCGGGCATCCTGTTCGTGATGGAGGAGATGCGGCCGCAGTTTCGCTACTCCTTTCTGGCCATCAAGGCGGTGGGGATCTCCGCCATCATGGCGACCTTGATGTTGCAGAACATGAAAGGGCAGGGGGCGGTGATCACTCTACCCCACTACGATGCGCCAGCCCTCAAGGCGCTCTGGCTGTTCCTCTTTATGGGGGCCACCTTCGGGGTGCTCGGTTTTGTCTTCAACAAGCTGGTGCTGGCCTGTCAGGATGGCTATCTGGCGCTGCATCAGAACAAGCGCCACCGTTTCGTGGCCATCGGCATGCTGGTCGCCGGAACGTTTGGCGTGCTGTCGCTGTTTGCTCCTTCGGTGACGGGCGGCGGCACAGAGCTTATTCCTCATCTGATGGGGGATGAGTATGCGATGGCGACCCTGTTCCTCATCTTCTCGGTGCGGCTGGTCGCGACCCTCATCTGCTTCTGCTCCGGTGCCCCGGGCGGGGTGTTTGCGCCGACCCTGGCGTTGGGCACCTTGTTTGGCGTGGTGTTTGGCCATCTGTTTCATGCGGCGTTTCCGGAGCTTGGCATCGAGCCCGGCGCCTTTGCCATCGCCGGAATGGGGGCTCTCTTTGCTGCCACCGTGCGCGCCCCCATCACGGGTATCGTGCTGGTCACCGAGATGACCGACAACTATCAGCTGATCCTGCCGATGATGATTACCACAGTCGGGGCGACTCTGGTTGCCCAGTGGCTGGGTGGCCGGCCCATCTATTCCCAGATCCTGGAGCGAACTTTACGGCTCGCCGCGCGTCAAAAGCGGGGTGATGGCAGTGCCACGGCCAGTTAATTTTTCCCTTTATCGCCTTTGGCCCCGGTCAGGGCGGTATAGTGAAGGGAGAGGCGCTGCCGTAAATGGCGTGATAACGGGATGAGGGGCTATGTCCAATCTATTGAAGTTATTGGTCGTGTTAGCCGTTGGCGGGCTCATTGGTTACTTTGTCGGTAACCGTCAGGAGCTGGCCCAGAGCAGTCTGTTGGTGGTACAGCAGGAGACGCTGGATCGTCAGGGCAAGGCTATCGGCCAGCTCAAGACCGAATTGGGGGTGAAAGATACCCAGCTGGCGACCCAGAAAGCGGCCTTCGAGCAGTTGCAGACCACCCTGAAGAGTCAGGAGGCGCAGGTGCAGGAGCTCAAACGCCAGTTGGCCTTTTTCGAGCGGATCATGCGCCCCACCGGCGAACAGGTGGGGGTGGTGATCGACAACCTGACCCTGCAGGAGACCAGCATTCCCGGTCGTTACCACTACCGTCTCGCCCTGACCCAGCCCGCCAAAAAGCGGGAGCTGTTCCGTGGTCAGGTGCAGATCCGGGTCGAGGGGAGTCTGGCTGACAAGCCGAAGACGCTAACCGGCCGCGATCTCGGGATGAAGGTGAGCGAGTGGCGTTATGCCCTGCGTTATTTCCAGCTGCTGGAAGGGAATTGGCAGTTGCCGGAAGGCTTTGTGCCGGATCGGATCCGTGTCACCATCAACAAGGATGGCAGGCAACCGGCGCAAGAGCTGCTGGTTGAGTGGGGCGAGGTGATCAAGCCGCTGGTCGCCGCACCGCCTGCTCCGGTTCCCGCTGCCGGTTAAACGTGGTGAATACTTGAACTGAATGGTCGGGTATTGGATAATTTCGCGGTTTCCATGTTTGTGGATCTAATGGTTGTGAGGTCAGTAATGAGTGCAGTAGCAGAAGCCCCGCTGCCCATCCAGATGACGGATGCGGCGGCCAACAAGGTGAAGAACCTGATCACCGAGGAAGAGAATCCCGAGCTGAAGCTGCGGGTATACATCACGGGTGGGGGCTGCTCCGGTTTCCAGTATGGCTTTACCTTTGATGAGAAGATCAACGACGGAGACACCGTAGTCGAGAAGAATGGCGTCACCATGGTGATCGATCCCATGAGTCTGCAATATCTGGTAGGCGGCAGTGTGGATTACACCGAGGGTCTGGAAGGTTCGCGCTTCACCGTGACCAACCCCAATGCCACCACGACCTGTGGCTGTGGCTCCAGCTTCTCCATCTGATCGGCATTATCGGTCTGATGACACGGCTCTCGGCAACGAGGGCTGTTTTTGTTTGTGGGCTCTGGGATGACGGTAAAACAGCATCCCCCCTGAAACAACAAAGGCGCCTTGGTGGCGCCTTTGTTGTTTCAGGATGGCTTAGCGGGAGCTTGCCGCCGCGACCAGCGGGGTCCGGTTCACTGCCTTGCCCATGTAGGCGAGGGTGATGGTCACAATGATGCAGGTGAAGCTCAGCCACATGTAGGGCAGGTAGTCGAGGGTTGCGACTCCTAAAACCCCTGCCATGAAGATGCCGTTGTCGCTCCAGGGCACCATGCCGCAGGTGAGGGTGCCGCCAAACTCGGCGTTGCGAGAGAGGTTCTTGCGCGCCAGTCCCAGTCGGTCGTAGTTCTTGGCCATGATCTTGGGAGTCAGGATCAGCGACACATACATGGCTGAGCCGAACACGTTGGCCAGAAACGCGGTGCCGATGGTGTGGCTGGTCAGGCTGCCGACGCTATTGATGCGCTTCTCGAAGGCGCTGGCGATCACTTCCAGAATGCCGACCTTCTCCAGCAGGCCGCCAAACCCGAGACCGAAGATGATGACCGCGACCGAGCCCAGCATGGACTCCATGCCGCCGCGACCGAGAATGTTGTCGATAAAATCGATGCCGGAGGTGATGGCAAACGGACTATAAGCTGAGTGCATCGCTTTGACCGGATCCATGCCCTGGAAGGCGATGGCCCAGATCAGGCCCAGCAGGGCGCCGAAGCTGATCACCGGGAAGGCGGGCTTGCGGTTGGCCAGCAGACCCAGCACCAGCACCACGGGGACTATGGCCAGCGGGGTGATGTTGAACTGGTTGTCGAGAGCCTCCATCACCAGATTGACCTGCTCCAGGCTGACATTACCCGAATACTGCATGCCCACCACGGTGAACAGCACGGCGGTGATGACATAGGAGAGCAGGCTGATAGGCAGCATCCCCTTGATATGCTCCACCACGTCGACGTTGGACATGGTCGAAGCCAGCACTACTGAGTCGGAGAGCGGAGAGAGCTTGTCACCAAAATAGACGCCGGAGAGCACGGCACCGGCTACCAGCGGCGCAGGCACGCCGAGGCTGTGGCCGATCCCCATCATGGCGATACCGGCGGTGGCGGCAGAGCCCCAGGAGGTGCCGGTGGCCAGCGAGGTCAGGGAGCAGATGATCAGGGTCGCCAGCAGGAAGATGGACGGGTGAATCACCTTGAGGCCGAAGTAGATGATGCTGGGGACTATGCCACCGGCAATCCAGGTGCCGACCAGAGCACCGACGGAGACCAGGATCAGGATGGCCCCCATTCCCTTGGCAACGCCGTCAACGGCTGCCTGTTCCAGGGATTTGTAATCGTGGCCGAGTTTGATGCCAAGCCCCATGATGACGAACCAGGCGATGAACAACGCCAACTGGATCGGCAGATCGAGCACGCTGGTGAACGAGAATGCCAGGGCCAGGAAAATGGCCAGACAGGCAAACACCTGTGCCATGCCCGGTAGTCGGATGTGGTTTTGTTGGTTTTGCATAGATACTTCCTAAACTCTTGCTCGCCAAGGTCACTCCCTCTCGTCCTGTGGATACATCGATCCCGAGGAGGCAACCCAAAAAGAGGCCGCAATCTACCACAAACCCGGCGGGTTAAAGCCCCATCAAATTGGCAAAAATGCACATTTGATTGAAAAAATCACAAATTAGTTGATCTCATAACCCGTTTTTGAGCGGCCTGTTGACACAAGGGGTCACATACGAATCCCGCTTGTGACGCCACTTGCATCCCCAGCAGATGAAGATGATAATTATTATCAATTGTTGATTGGGGAGAAAACAATGCGCTGGATATTGCGGGGTATGATGTTGCTGGTGGCGGTGGCTGTACTCGCATGGGGTCAGGATAAAGAGTACGGCACCTGGAGTGCCGGTTTTCTGCTGGCTGCCTGGGTGATGCTGGAGCCCGGATTGCGCCCCGCCTTGATCTTGCTGCCAGTGGCCGGGTTGACCGGTATCGTCACCCTGCTCTGGCAGCAGCCCTGGTTATGAGCTTTTGACGGGAGCCTGCTTGATCTTCTGCTGTGCCACCTTGAGCGATTCGACCACCAGTTTCTCCATTTCGGTACGCTTGGCGTCGGTCAGGAAGTAGATCATGTCGACATTGTGGCGAATATAGTGGGCGGGGAGCTGGTTGAGGGTAAGGCAGCAGAGGTCGGCCATCTGATCGCTGTTGAGTTTCTGCTGCAGCCCCTGTTTCTCAATCTCCTTGAGCACCAGATGTTCGTAAAAGTTGTGAATGTCGGTATCCAGTATCATATGCGTTCCTTGGCATGACGATGAGCGGGGAGTCGTCAAAAGCATAGCCATAACAAGGAGTAAAAACAAAAGGCCCATCACTTTCGTGATGGGCCTTGTGCGTAATGAATGGTGCGAAGAGAGGGACTCGAACCCTCACATCCGTGGGACACTAACACCTGAAGCTAGCGCGTCTACCAATTCCGCCACCTTCGCACACTGATTTTCTCCAGCTGGTTTTTAAATGCGGTTGGAGCGCATTGCTCTGTGTTTACATGTCAGAATCATGGTGCGAAGAGAGGGACTCGAACCCTCACACCCGGGGGGCACTAACACCTGAAGCTAGCGCGTCTACCAATTCCGCCACCTTCGCACATTCGGGTTTCCAGTCTGGATTTACATGCTGTCTGGATAAAGCATGGTGCGAAGAGAGGGACTCGAACCCTCACATCCGTGGGACACTAACACCTGAAGCTAGCGCGTCTACCAATTCCGCCACCTTCGCACATTGTGTTACCAGTTTTGATTTACATGCTGTCTGGAGAAGCATGGTGCGAAGAGAGGGACTCGAACCCTCACACCCGGGGGGCACTAACACCTGAAGCTAGCGCGTCTACCAATTCCGCCACCTTCGCACATTCGGGTTTTCTAGTTGGATTTACATGCTGCTGAATCAGCATGGCAGTATTGGTGCGAAGAGAGGGACTCGAACCCTCACATCCGTGGGACACTAACACCTGAAGCTAGCGCGTCTACCAATTCCGCCACCTTCGCATCACTGCGGAGGGGGATTCTATAGAGTTTTGGGGGAGCGTCAACAGCCAAAGGGGACTTTTTTCGCTGTTGACGCTCAAAGTGAAGCCAAGGGTACAAAACTTCAGCAATTAGCTGACGTTTGGCATTCAGTAACGGCCCAATGCGCTCTGATACATCCGTTCATACTGGGTGACCGAGTCAGGCCAGTTGAAACGGGTGCTCATGGCATTGCGCTGCACCTTGGCAAAACGCTCCTTGTCCTGCAGGAAATAGAGCAGGCTGCGGCGCATGGTATCGAGCAGGATGGCGGCAGTCGGATCGTTAAAGCAGAAGCCGGTGGCATGCTCGGGATCGGCATCCCAATCCACCACGGTATCTTTCAGACCACCCACGGCGCGCACTAGTGGCAGGGTGCCATAGGCGAGACTGTACATCTGGTTGAGGCCGCAAGGCTCGAACAGAGAGGGCATCAGGAAGAAGTCGGCACCGGCTTCGACCAGATGAGCCAGCCGATCGTCATAGGTGTTGATGAAGGCGAGCTTGCCCGGATAATCCCGGGCCATGGTTTGCAGTTGCGTGGCGAGCGCAGGATCGCCAGAGCCGACGATCACCACTTGTACCTGATGGTGGAGGAATTTCTCCAGCGCAGGGAGCAGCAGGGGAACGCCCTTCTGCTCGGTCAGGCGGCAAACCATGCCGTAGATGGGCAAGTCCGCCACGGCCAGCCCCGCCTCCTGCTGCAGGCTCTCTTTGCAGATCTGTTTGCCAGCCATGTTGTCGATGCTGTAGGTCGCAGGCAGGAATTCGTCGAACTCAGGATCCCAGTCCTTGTAGTCGCAGCCGTTGAGGATGCCGCAGAGATCTGCCGCCCGCTGCTGGAAGATATGCGCCATGCCGTGGGCGCCGAGGTGAGTCAACAGCTCCTGGGCATAGTTGGGACTGACCGCATTGATCTTGTCGGCGTAGAGCACCCCGCATTTGAGCAGATTGACGTGGCCGTAGTCGTAGTTGATGCGGCGTTCGTAGTCGGCGATCTCGGGCATGGCCCAGAACTGCTCCCGCCCGAATACTCCCTGAAACGCCGCATTGTGAATGCTGATCACGCTGCGAGTCTGCTGGAAGAAGGGGTTGTGGGCGTGACGGGTTTTCAGCAGCAGTGGCAGCAGGCCGGTGTGCCAGTCATTGCAGTGGGCGATATCCGGGGCAAAGCCGAGCTGCTCGCAGGCATGGAGGGCCGCGGCAGAGAAGAAGGCAAAGCGCTCGCCATTATCCGGATAGGCCTGATTGTTCTCGGCGTAGAGCTGGGGACGATCGAAATATTGCGGGCAATCGAGCAGATAGACGCAGACGCCATCCAGCTCCATCTGGTAGATGCGATAACCGA
This sequence comes from Aeromonas sp. 603079, assembly GCF_049172135.1. NCBI lineage: Bacteria > Pseudomonadati > Pseudomonadota > Gammaproteobacteria > Aeromonadales > Aeromonadaceae > Aeromonas > Aeromonas sp. 603079. The sequence goes on from NZ_JAAKPX010000005.1 coordinate 51,690, forward strand.
TATCCGGCAGCCCGGGGTGGGTTGGCAACCAGCGAGAAGCGACCAGTCTGGCCTCATCCCGTCGCTTTATCGTCTTGTAGAAGGGGAGCATGATCCTGACATCATGCCCCTTCTGGGCCAGGTACATCGGCAGGGCTCTGGCGACATCGGCCAGGCCCCCGGTCTTGACCAGCCCCTCAACCTCCGAGGCAACAAACAGGATTTTCAGTGGGTTAATAGCCAACTCTTGCTCCCTTAGGTACCACCACGATACCGCCTTCGGATACGGTAAATCGCTCTCTATCGTGGTCGAGATTTTCACCGATAACGGTGCCGGGCGCAATTTCAACGTTTTTATCTATGATCGCGCGCCGGATGGAGCACCCCTCACCAATCTTGATATCCCCCAGTAACACCGACTCACTGATGTGGCTGCAGGGGCCAATATTGCAGCGGAAACCGAGGATGGAGCGCTGGATCTGGCTGCCCTGAATGAAGCAACCGGCGGAGATCAGCGAGTTGGCGATCTTCACCTTGCACTCGTCGCTGTCGATGAAGGTGGCCGGTGGCAGCGCCGGATAGTGGGTGTGCAGGGGCCACTTGCGGTTATAGAGGGAGAAGGGGGGATTGTCGGCCACCAGGTCCATGTGCGCTTGCCAATAAGAGTCGAGGGTGCCCACATCCCGCCAGTAGACGTGCGGTTTCTCGCCGGGGATGACGTTGGTGCTGTAGTCGTAGACATAGACGGGGGCACGCGGGTAGAGGCTCGGGATCACATCCTTGCCAAAATCGTGGCTGGAGCTCTCCTCGGCGGCATCCCGCTTCAGTTCGCGGCAGAGAGCATCGGTCTCGAAGATGTAGTTGCCCATGGAGACCAGCGCCTGGGTCGGATCGCCGGGAATGTGCTTGGGCTGCTTCGGCTTTTCCTGAAAGCCGATCATCCGCCCTTCGGTATCCACCTCGATCACCCCGAAGGCACTCGCCTCTTCGATGGGCATGCGAAGTGCCGCGACCGTCATGGCGGCGTTCTTCTGCTTGTGGAAGGTGACCATCTGGCTCACATCCATCTTGTAGATGTGGTCGGAGCCGAAGATGCAGACGTGATCCGGTTCGGCTCGCTCGATAAAACCGAGGTTCTGGTAGATAGCATCGGCGGTGCCGTCATACCAGCGTTTGCCCATCCGCATCTGGGCCGGGATAGGGTCGATAAAGCGGTCGGTGATGCCGACGATATTCCACCCCTTCTTCATGTGCAGGTAGAGGGACTGAGATTTGAATTGGGTCAGTACATAGATGCGCAGAAAGTCGGCGTTGACGAAGTTGTTGAGGACAAAGTCGATCAGCCGGTAGCTGCCACCGAAGGGGACGGAAGGCTTGCTGCGGGTGGTGGTCAGAGGCTGCAGGCGAGTACCTTCGCCACCAGCCAGGATCATGGTCAAAATGCCTGCCATCGTATTTCTCTCCCTGAATTAACAACATGAAAAGGTTTTCAATGTTCGGTATAAAAACACCCCTAAAGGGGTGGTTTTTATCGTGTGCTTAATACCTTATCAGATGCCGGATGGCGCTCTCTAGCTGTTTTATTGTGCTGCTTACACTTATTTACATTTTGCTCAGATAGACCTTGAATTTGGCATCACTGCTGATCACTTCAGTCCGTTTGAAGTGTGTCTCCAGTATAGGCTGGTAGCGCAAGAAGGCGTTGGCAACAATGGTCAGCGAACCATTTGGCAGCAAAAATTCCGGCGCCTTGGCCAGGAACTGCTCGGTTGCCGCATAGAAGGTTTTGAGACCCGCATGGAATGGCGGGTTGGAGACGATGTGCTGGAAACGGGTGGAGAGATCCGAATAGACATCGGAAGCGGTGACTTTGCCCTTCAGACCGTTGATCGCCAGGGTGCGGCGGCTCGATTCGAGCGCCAGCGCGCTGATATCGACCATGTTGACCTGTAGATCCGGATTGCGCTTGGCCAGCACAGACCCAATCACTCCGGCGCCACAACCGAAATCGAGCAGCTCGCCCTTCATCGGAGGCACGGCGGCCAGCAGCATCTGGGTGCCGAGGTCCAGCTCGGCGGCGCTGAAGACGCCGGGCAGTGCAAGCACGGTCAGCTCGGTATCACCCGCCTTGCACTGGTAGCGGCCAAACCAGCTATCCAGATCGAACGGGGCGACCGGTTTGCTCAGCTCACCGTGATAGAGGGAGCAGCGGCGGGCGGAATCGCGCTTGATCGGCTTTTCACCATAGGGGGCCAGCAGCTTGTCGGCGCCATTGATGCCGCCGCGGTTTTCACCGGCGAGGAACAGGTCGGCACCCGCTTCCAGCAAGGGGGTCATCATGGCCAGCAGATATTGTGCCTCGGCCTTGGCCTTGGGCATCAGCAGCAACAGGGCATCGAAGCGGGGGGCGCCACCGAGCTGGTGGTCGAACAGGATAGCCTCGCCGAGGGCGGCCTGCTGGCTGCGGTAGTAGCAGTAATCGGTGGTAAAGACGGTCAGGGTCTGGGCCAGGCTCGCCAGCTGGCGGGGGTAGTCATCCTCCAGTGCGCCGCAGACAAGTAGCCGCTTGCCGACAAAGAGGGCTTGGTTTCGTTCCAGCATCTGGCTGACGGCACTGATTGGGCTGCTCATCGGGTCTCTCCACGCAATTTTGGGCGGCCATTATACATAGCCCCTTTCACCTTGACATTTATGCCGTGTTCCCGAAATATGCCCAGACACCATTTTTTGACCAGAGATGACGAAATGCGGTTCAACGGGTTGAAACGAAAGCACAAAAAAAGCCTGAAATTCGGGCCTGCCGACGTTCGCGCGTAACCTCTCATCCCTGAGAAGCTTCAAACCCCGGTTGCGCACATCGTACCGGGGTTTTTTATTGCCATATGCGCGTCATTTAGGAGAAGGAGATCCCATGTTTCAAGGTTCAATCGTTGCGTTGATCACCCCGTTTCGACAGGGAAAGCTAGATGAAGAGGCGCTGCTGCGTCTGGTGGAGTGGCATATCGAGCAGGGTACTCACGGCATTGTGCCGGTCGGTACCACGGGTGAGAGCCCGACCCTGACCCACGACGAGCACTGCCGGGTGGTGGAGCTGGTGGTCAAACAGGTCGCTGGCCGTATTCCGGTGATTGCCGGAGCGGGCTCCAACAATCCGGTCGAGGCGATCGAATATACCCAGTATGCCGAGCGGGTCGGTGCAGATGCCACCCTGCATGTGGCCGGTTACTACAACCGCCCCAATCAGGAGGGGCTCTACCACCACTTCAAGGCAGTGCACGACGCAACCAGCAAACCCATCATCGTCTACAACATTCCGCCGCGCGCCATCGTTGACGTGCAGCCCGCCACTCTGGCCCGTCTGGCCGAGCTGCCACGGATTGCCGGGGTGAAAGACGCGACTGGCGATCTGGCGCGCCCCTGGATCGAGCGTCAGCTGATCAAAAAGCCCTTTGCCTGGCTCTCCGGTGAGGATGCCACCGCTGTTGCCTACAACATCGGCGGTGGTCAGGGTTGTATCTCGGTGACCGCTAACGTGGCGCCCAAGCTGGTAGCCGAGGTGCAGAACCTCACGCTGGCGGGCAAGTGGCAAGAAGCGCGTAAGCTGCAAGACCGGCTGATTCCGCTCCATCAGGCGATGTTTGCCGAGCCGAGCCCGGCTGGTGCCAAATATGCCGCTTCTCTGCTCGGATTCTGCAGCGAGGAGTGCCGCCTGCCGGTGATGCCGCTGTCGGAAGCGACCCGCGAGCGCATTCGCAGCGCCATGCAGCAGCTCAACCTGCTGTAATGCAAAACGGGTGAGCCAAGGCTCACCCGTTTTGTTTTTGGCTTTTGTTTCTGGCCTTTATTTACGACATCGCCCCACTCAGGCTGCGTGATGCAGCCAGGCGGCGATGGCCAGCTGCAACTCGACATACGCCGGATAGAGGAAGAGATCGGCCAGTTCGGCAGGCCACTCGTTTTGCTCGTCCGATTGGGCTTGCAGATGGGCGTGCAGGCTGGTCAGAGCTGGCAGCCAAGGTGCGGGTTGTGGCAGCGCGGCCGCACTGCGGGCGACCAGATCGATCCCCTGGCACAGGGCTGCGAGTGCCTGCTGTTGAATGCCTTTATCCTGAGGATGCTCCAGCCTGAGCTGCTCGTGATGCTGCCAGTGGCGCAGCCCCTCGCTTACCCCCGTTATGCCATCCATACCTTCATGTTCGACCAGCGCCTGCAGGGCCAGCGGTTTGCCAAGACCAGCCAGTCGATAGCCGCGCTGGGCCTTGGATTGGGCGCCAAGGCGCAGCCCGCCGCTCCTGGCGAGGCGTTGGGCCAGTGCAAACAGCGCCACGGTGGCACCGGATTTGAGCTCCAGTTCCAGCTCGTTGATGGTGGTGCTGCCCTGACTGCCGACTATCTCTCCCTGATCCCAGGCCAGCTCAATCTCGGCCCCCTCGAAGGCGATCAGCCAGTGGCGGCGCAGGAAGTCGGTGCGAAACTGGGCGACCAGCTGCTGCTGAATGTGGTCGCGCTCGGTCAGGGTCGGCCAAATCTCATCGGGAAAGGCCGAGAGGGTCGGCAGATCGCCGCTCACGGGAGCGTTGTACTCGGGTCTGGCATGCAGGCCGCCCACCACCTGGCCACGGCATTTGATGGTCTGCTCGGCGAAGGCATCGCAGCGGCGAATGCGCAGCCCCATGTCCAGACGACGCAGGGCAAGGGTCGGCGTGTCGAAATAGACGTTGCCGAGCTGCTGTTGTGATGATTCTTTAATCTCAAGAGAATTCAGCAGGTTGGATAACTCGGCTTGAATGTCGCGGGCGACAAAAAACTTTATCTCGATCTCAGTTTGCATAGTCATTCCGGGCTGGCAGGCAACTTTGGGGGGCAGGATTCGGGTCGCGGGGATATAATGCCCGCGAGACGACTAGATTAATTCGCGGTTTAATTGAGGGCGCAGTTCGGTTACCATGCGCGCCTCATAAAATCGTATCGAGTGTTTTTTCACCGACACAGGTTTGGCCATGCCAGTAAATACTATTTTGGGGCTTTTTGCCAAGTCCCCCATCAAGCCGCTGCAGAAGCATATCGTCAAGGTTCACCAGTGCTCCCAGCAGTTGGTTCCCTTCTTTGACGCCGTTGCCGAAGACCGTTGGGAAGATGCCGAGAAGATCCGGCAGCAGATCGCCCAACTGGAAAAAGAGGCAGATACCCTCAAGCGTGAAATCCGTCTGAAACTGCCTCGCGGCCTGTTCCTGCCGGTTGCACGTACCGACCTGCTGGAGCTGTTGACCCAGCAAGACAAGATTGCCAACCGTGCCAAGGATATCTCCGGCCGCATGCTTGGCCGTCGCATGGAGTTCCCCGCCGAAATGCGGACGGATTTCATGGCTTACCTCAAACGTTGTATTGATGCGACCGCTCAGGCCGAGAAAGCGATCGGGGAGCTCGACGAGCTGCTCGAGACCGGCTTCAAAGGACGGGAAGTGGAAATGGTTGCCGAGATGATCCACCAGCTGGATCTGATCGAGGACGATACAGACACCATGCAGATCGGACTGCGCCAACAGCTGCAAGCGGTTGAGCACAATTACAATCCGATCGATGTGATGTTCCTTTACAAGATCCTCGAATGGGTAGGTGACCTGGCAGATCAGGCCGAGCGCGTAGGCGCCCGTCTGGAACTGATGCTGGCTCGTTCGTAATCGACTGACTGGGTAAACACTACTAATGGACATTATCGCGAATTACGGCACCACTCTGGTGCTCGTGGCGGCCTTGTTCGGCTTTTTGATGGCTTGGGGCATTGGCGCGAATGACGTAGCCAACGCCATGGGCACATCGGTCGGCACCAAATCCCTGACCATTCGTCAGGCGATCATCATTGCCATGATCTTCGAATTTGCCGGTGCCTATCTGGCCGGTGGCGAAGTGACGGCCACCATCCGTAACGGCATCATCGACAGCAATGCGTTTGTCGACAGCCCGGACCTGCTGGTACTCGGCATGATCGCCTCCCTGCTGGCGGCAGGCGCCTGGTTGATCCTCGCCTCCTACTTCGGCTGGCCCGTCTCCACCACTCACTCAATCATCGGCGCCATCGTCGGTTTCGCTGTGGTGAGCATTGGCCCGGAAGCGGTGCAGTGGAGCAAGTTTGGCGGCATCGTCGGCTCCTGGGTCATCACCCCGGCCATCTCAGGTGTCATCGCCTACTTCATGTTCATCAGCGTGCAGAAGCTTATCTTCAACACTGATGATCCCCTGAACAACGCCAAGCGCTATGTGCCGTTCTACATGTTCCTGACTGCGCTGGTTATCTGTCTGGTGACCATCAAGAAGGGGCTGACCCACGTCGGTCTGCACCTGAGCGATGGCGAGGGCATTCTGCTTTCCATCGCCATCTCCATCGCAGTGGCGTTTGCCGGCTGGATCTACATTCGCGGCCAGAAGTACAACCCGCAGGATGACAGCAAGATGCACTTCGCCAACGTGGAGAAGGTGTTCGGCATCCTGATGGTGATCACTGCCTGTGCCATGGCCTTTGCCCACGGTTCCAACGACGTGGCCAACGCCATTGGCCCGCTCTCTGCGGTGGCCTCTATCGTGGCTTCCGGTGGCGAGATTTCCAGTCAGGCAGCCATTGCCTGGTGGATCCTGCCGCTGGGCGGTATCGGTATCGTGATCGGTCTGGCGACCATGGGCGAGAAGGTGATGGCGACGGTCGGTACCGGCATCACTCACCTGACCCCGAGCCGTGGTTTTGCTGCCCAGCTGGCGACTGCCGCGACCGTAGTGATTGCCTCCGGTACCGGTCTGCCCATCTCCACCACCCAGACCTTGGTCGGTGCTGTGATGGGGGTTGGCCTGGCGCGCGGTATTGCGGCGTTGAATCTGGGTGTTCTGCGCAACATCGTGGTCTCCTGGATCATCACCCTGCCTGCTGGTGCCATTCTGGCTATCGCGATCTTCTACGTGCTGCAGGCCTGCTTCTCCTAATCGAAGCGACATTCAGCAAAAAGCCCGAGTCATCGACTCGGGCTTTTTTTATTGTGCGCGGGAGAGAGGTGCTGCTCCCTTTGCAATCTGCCTAGAGGCTGGCGCAGATCTGCCACAGATCGTACTGGATAGCGGCGGCGGTCACTTCCCGACCCGCCCCCGGCCCCTGGATCACCAGCGGGTTGGTGCGGTAGCTGTCGCTCTCGATGGCGAAGATGTTGTCGCACGGCAAGAGGTTCGCAAACGGGTGGTGGGGCTCCAGCGCCTCCAGTCCGACCCGCGCCTTGCCGTCATGCTCGAAGCGGGCCACGTAGCGCAGCACCTTGCCGAGGCGCTTGGCCCCTTCGAAGGCGGTCTGGATCGGGCCATCCAGCTCTTTCAGTCTGTCCATAAACTGATCGGTGGTCACCTTGCGCAGCGTAACGGGCACCAGATTCTCCAGCTCGATATCGGCGGAGTCGAGCTCGAAGCCCGCCTCCCGCGCCAGAATAAGCAGCTTGCGACGCACATCCTGACCGGAGAGATCTTCGCGGGGATCCGGTTCGGTCAGGCCGTGCTGCCACGCCTCGTCCACCAGCTCGGAGAAGGGGCGGGTGCCGTCATACTGCTGGAACAGCCAGGAGAGGGTGCCGGAGAAGATGCCGGAGACCCCTTGAATGCGGTCGCCGCTCTGGCGCAGCATCTGGATGCTGGACTGGATTGGCAGCCCGGCACCCACGGTGGCGTTGTAGCGCCACTGTACCTGATGGTCGCGGCAGGTCTGCTTGATGCGCTGGTAGAACTCGCTGTCGGCGGCACCGGCAAACTTGTTGGCGGCGATGATGTGAATGCCAAGCTGGGCGAAGTCGGGGTAGTAGCGGCTCACCGTTTCACTGGCAGTCATGTCCAGCGCAATCAGCGCATCGAAGCCGTGCTGCTCCAGCTGGGCCAGCAGTTCGGGCCAGATCAGTGCTTTGGGGGCGAAGTTGTCCTGTACCTTGAGGGGGTTGAGCCCCTCTTCATCGAGCAGGCCCCCTTCCGAGCTGAACACCCCGTAGAGGGTGAGCGCCAGATTGAGCTCATGTTCCAGTCGTGCCTTTTCACGGGCGTAGAGGCTGAGCCAGTGGCCGCCGATATTGCCCTTGCCGAACACCACCAGTCCGACCCGGGTCGGGCGGCTGAACAGGGCGCTGTGCAGGGCGATGAGCAGCGGCTCCAGCACTACCTGACGCAGCACGGCCACCAGACTCAGGCCATCTCGGGCCACCTGTACGAACTCCAGCGGTTGATCTGCCAGCAGCTGATAGAAGCGGTGACACTGCTCCGCGTTGTCTGTGACACCGGCACCGACCAGCGCCACCAGACTGTACCCCTCTTTCTGGATGAGGCCGGTGAAGCTCCCCTGAAGCTGGAAGTCGCGCAGCAGCTCGAAGGCGCCCTGTGCCACCTCGAGGGTGTAGGCGAGGCGCAGGATCCGGCGATCCGGCTGGCGCTGCAGGGTGAGCGGGTTGAGACGGTGACGAGCCAGATGGGCCTCGATGGTGGCCACCGTCTGCTCGTAGTTGGTTTGCGGCAGCACCTTCAGCTCGATGAGGGCGATCTGATCCACCGAGGAGACGATGCGGGCGCCACCGGAGCGGGGGGCGCGGCGCAGGATATGGGTGCAGCCCTCGTCCGGGTTGTAGCTGCAGCGCAAAGTGAGGCGCTGGCGGCTGTCGGCCACCGGTTGCAGGGTGCGCGAGTGCAGCACCGAGGAGCCAAGGCGGGCCAGCTCGTTGGCTTCGGCGAGGCTCAGGCGCTCCAGCAGACGCGCTTCTTTCACCCGGCGCGGGTCGGCGCTATAGACCCCGGCCACATCGCTCCAGATGGTGGTGGATTCGCCGTCCGCCAGCAGCGCCAACAGGCTGGCGCTGTAGTCGGATCCATTGCGACCGAGCAGCAGGGAGCGCCCCTCCATGTCGGCGGCGATAAAGCCGGTTACCACGATGCGACCGGCATGCTCCGCCAGTCGCGCCTTGAGCAGTTCGCTGGAGAGGGCGGTATCCACCTTGACCAGAGCGCCATCCTCGGCGCGCAGGAAGCTGCGGGCATCGAGCCAGATGGCCTTGTCGCCGCGGCTGGTGAGCAGGGCAGCCAGCAGGCGCGCCGACCACACCTCGCCAAAGGCGAGCAGGCCGTTGCGGGCGAAGCGGTCAAACTGCCCCTCAAGCGTCTTGGCGATGAGCTGCATGTCGTCGGCCAGCTGCTTGCTCAGGTCGAGCTGCAGCTCGCCTTCCAGCAGGCCGTCGATCAGCCCCTGTTGATAGGCGTGGAGGGCGGAGATGGCTTCACCAGCTGCTTCATCCCCCGCTTCGGCCAGCTCCACCAGCTGGATCAGCCGGTTGGTGGTCTTGCCGGCGGCAGAGACCACGATCAGTTCATCCCCACCCACCTGTTGTTCAACGATGCTGGCGACCCGGCGATAACAGACCGGATCCGCCAGACTGCTGCCACCGAATTTGTGGACGTGACGTCGCTTCAAGCCTGCTTCTGTTGCCACCGCGATCTCTCCTTGTTGCTGCTGTTCCATTACTTCGCTACCTGTTCTGCCTGCTGCGCCTGTGCAAAAGCCTGTGCCAGATCGGCCACCAGATCTTCACCGTGTTCAATACCGACCGACAGACGCAGCAGCTGGGCGCTTATGCCAGCTGCCTGCTGCGCCGCCGGGGTCATGGCCCTGTGGGTCATGCTGGCCGGATGGGCCACCAGACTCTCCACCCCGCCGAGGGACTCGGCTACCGAGAAGAGGGTGAGGGCCGCAAGGAAGGCGCGAATGCCCGCCTCGCTGCAATCGAGTTCAAAACTTAGCATGGCGCCGAAGCCGGACTGTTGACGGCGCGCAATATCGTGGCCCGGATGGCTCGGCAGGCTGGGGTGATAGATGCGTTTCACCAGCGGCTGCTGTTGCAGGAAGGCGAGGATGCGGTCGGTATTCTCCTGATGGGTGCGCAATCTGGGGGCCAGAGTGCGCAGACCGCGCAGGGTGAGGTAGGAGTCGAACGCCCCGGAGGTGAGCCCCAGACAGTTGGCCCACCACACCAGCGACTCGGCCAGTGCGGCCTCCTTGGCAATCGCCCCCCCCCCCACCACGTCTGAGTGACCGTTGATGTACTTGGTGGTGGAGTGCACCACCACATCGGCACCAAGTGCCAGCGGCTGTTGCAGCAGGGGGGAGAGGAAGGTGTTGTCCACCACTACCTGTGCACCCACCTCATGAGCTGCGCTGGCAATGGCGCTGATATCCACCACCCGCAGCAACGGGTTGGAAGGGGTCTCGACCCATACCAGCGCAGGCTTCTGGGCCAGAGCGGCGGCCAGTGCGGCCTCATCCCCCTGATCGACAAACTGCACCCGGTAGTGGCCCTTGGTCGCCAGATACTCGAACAGGCGCCAGGTACCGCCGTAGCAGTCGTGAGGGGCAATCAGCAGATCCCCAGCCTTGAGCAGGGCGGTGGTGACCAGATGGATAGCACCCATGCCGGTGCCGGTGACCACGGCGCCAGCGCCCCCTTCCAGTGCCGCCAGCGCGTCCGCCAGATTGGTGCGGGTCGGGTTGCCGGAACGGGCATAATCGTATTGACGGGGTTCGCCAAAGTCGGCAAAGGTGTAGTTGCTGGAGAGGTAGATAGGCGGCACCACTGCACCGTGTTGCTGGTCTGTCTCAATCCCGGTGCGAACCGCCAGGGTGGCCTTGTGGGTCATGTTTCTCTCCTTGATCTCTCTGGACGGTGGCCGCTCTTCCTGCCACGCTGCTTTTGCCACACGCAATCGTGCCAATGCTGGCATCATGATGAACCACACTACGCCAGCTTAAAAAAGCCGTCAACACTTCCAGACGTCTAAATGGCTTTGCTGTTGGATTGCCATTAATTTCCTTAAGGGTTAAAATCCGCGCTCACGGCTAAATGAGAACAGGTGAGTCATGGGAACAGAGTGGAACGGCGACTACGTCAGCCCCTACGCGGAACACGGTAAGAAGAGCGAACAGGTCAAGAAGATTACCGTCTCGATCCCGCTCAAGGTGTTGAAAGTGTTGACCGATGAGCGCACCCGCCGTCAGGTGAATAACCTGCGTCATGCGACCAACAGCGAGCTGCTCTGTGAAGCCTTCCTGCACGCTTTCACCGGCCAGCCGCTCCCTTGCGACGAAGATTTGCGCAAGGATCAACCAGACAGCGTCCCTGCCGAAGCGCGTGCCATCATGGAAGCGCTGGGCAAAGAGATCGAAGATTTCGACAAGGAATAACCCCCAATGACGCGGCCCTGGCCGCGTCATTGCTATCTGCCATGTCCCGCTTCAGCCTGCGCCACTATCACCACCACGTCTGCAGCCATAGCCACGACTTTGCCCAGCTGGTGATCCCCCTCGACGGCCCCCTCGAGATCGAGGTGCAGGGCCGGGGGCGCAGACTTGCCCCCGGTTCTGCCTGCATCATCGCTCCCGGCGAGCGGCACGACTACGCCGCCGATCCCGCGCTTTCGTTTCTGGTGCAGGAGAGCGACTGGCTACCCGGGGATCTGGCGGCCTGCCCCTTTATCGAGCTGGATGAGCCCCAGCGCCACTACCTCGCTTTTCTGCACCGCATGGTGGCCGAAGGGCGGCAGGTGGCGGGCATGGCGCAGGTGTGGCTCTCCCTGCTGGCGTAAGGGCAGGGGATGCAGAGAGCAGCCATTCCACGCCTTGCCGCTCGCATCCTCAAGGTGCAGCGCCATATCGATGCCAACCTCGCCGCCCCGCTGACCAATCAGCAACTCGCCACCATCGCCTGCCTTGGCCAGAGCCAGTTCAAGCTCGCCTTTCGCCAGCAGCTGGGGGTAAGCGTCTCCCACTACATTCGCAGTCGACGCATGGCGCTGGCGCGTACCCTGCTTGCCGGTACGCAACTGCCCGTTGGGGAGATTGCCAGCCGCTGCGGTTACCAGAATCAGGGGGCTTTCGGCGAGCGCTTCCTGAGTGAGACCGGGCTCACTCCGTCCCTCTGGCGCCAGCAAAACGGCCGCCTGCCGCAACGAAACGGCTGATCGCCGAAGACGAGATGCTCTCTTTGGGCCATGCTGCGGGTCATGCAAGGTGCACGATAAACAGGAGCAGAAATGGAGACGATTAGCTGGCAGGATTTCGAGGTGGTGGAGCTCCGGGTGGGCACCCTGGTGCGGGTCGAGCCGTTCCCCGAGGCGCGTAAACCGGCCTACAAGGTGTGGGCGGATTTTGGCCCTGAACTGGGGGTTCGCAAGAGCAGTGCCCAGATCACCGCCCTCTACCAGCCAGAGCAGCTGGTGGGCCGCCAGATCATCGCCGTAGTCAACTTCCCGACCAAACAGATTGGCCCGTTTCAGTCGGAGTTTCTGCTGACCGGTTTCTACCGGCCGGATGGCGCCGTGGTGATGGCCATTCCCGAGCGGGCGGTGGAGAACGGCGCCAAGCTGGGCTGAGTTCACGCCCGAACAGAGACAAGAGAGGCGACCCCGGGGTCGCCTCTCTTTTTTGTTTTCTGCTGCGAGTCGTTACTTCAACAGGCTGAAGATCAGCGCCGATACCGCCAGCGACCCGGTCAGCAGGATAAAGCAGTTGGTCCAGCCGTGACGGAAGCGGGCCAGCGCCTCCACCTTGTAGATGGCAATCACCGGCATGATGAACAGGATCATGGCGATAACCGGGCCGGAGAGGGTCTCCATCAGCCCCAGAATGCCCGGGTTGATGACTGCGGCACCCCAGATGGCGAAGAACATCAGGGCGATACCCAGTTTGTCTGCCTTGGCCAACGGCAGGCCGGTAGGCTTGGCGATCAGGCTTTTCAGGCTTTCACGGGCACCGAGGAAGTGGCCGAGGAAGGAGGAGCTGATGGCGATAAAGGCGATGAGCGGCCCCAGAGTCACAATTACCGGGTTGTCAGTGATGTTGGCGAGATAGGAGAGCACAGAGACGTTTTGGGCCTTGGCTTCAGCCAGCTGGGCTGGCGAGAGGCTCAGCACGCAGGAGAAGACGAAGAACAGCACGAAGCCCACCAGCATCACTGTGGTGTTGCGCAGGATCAGGCCGCTCTTGGCTTCCGCCTGCTCGCCATATTCACGGCGCTGCACGTTGGCAAAGCCGGAGATGGCGGCGGCGTGGCTGAAGGCGAACACGGTGACCGGCAGCGCCAGCCAGACGGTGTTGAGGAAGCTGACTCCTTCAAACGCGGTCACTTCCGGCCACTGCCACTGAGGGATCAGGTAGCAGGAGAGGGCCGCCAGAATGGCCGCCAGCGGATAGACCATAAAGGCGAAGGCGCGCAGCATCGCTTTCTCACCCGCCAGCATCACGGCGATCATGGCGAATACCAGCACGCCGGAGAGCATCACCCGATCCGGGGTCGCCATGCCGAGCTGGTTGACCATAAAGCTCTCCACCGTGTTGGTCAGTCCGACCCCGTAGATGAGCAGGATCGGGAAGATGGAGAGGAAGTAGAGCGCCGAGATGAGGCGACCGGCCATCTTGCCGAAGTGCTCCTCCGCCACTTCGGTGAAGTCGGCGTGGGGGCGTGACGAGGAGAGCACGAAGCGCGCCAGCCCGCGGTGGGCGAGGAAGGTCATGGGGCCTGCCAGTACCGCGACGATGACGAGAGGCCAGATGCCGCCCAGACCCAGATTGATGGGCAGGAACAGGATACCGGCGCCAACGGCGGTGCCAAACAGGCTGATAACCCAGTGGGTGTCGTGACGGCGCCAGCGGGTGATGCTGGCTGTGGTGGAGCAGGAACCGGATAGCTCCTTGGTAGCCTCTACAGATAAACTCATTACTAATTCACTTTTTGTCAGTGTTTTAATCTGAGTTAATTGTGGTTTATCGGGATTTAATTCTCAAAAAGCGGGGCTGAAACATATCACTGCCATTGCGGGGTTTAGCCAGCGAGATTGGGAATGGAATCTTGGTCACAGAATGCAACAAAACTGACAATGGTGATTTTTGTGAAATATAAAACCAAATTTTTATCTGCGATCATTTTTTTATTTTGGCTAATAAGGTGTTTTCAGAATTACGTGAAAAATCGCACCATTTCTCGCCGACCAATTGTGATGTTTCACTATCATTTCGCTTCTTTGCCAGCGTATCACGCTGTTCAAGAGCGCCTTGACCAGCGGATCACACCGGCCATCACCCGGGGCAACTTCCCTGAAAAAGCAGGCGGCCATCGGGCCGCCTGCTTGTCTGGTGTGATGACATCGCTATCCGCCTAGTGGGCCAGAATGTTGCCCCAGGCGAGATCCGGATCCCCCATCACGATAAAGTCAGGGTTCTCCAGCGACTCGGTTTCGTTGTAACTGAGTGGCTGCAACGCCAGGCTGAGGATACGGCCACCGGCTGCCTCGACGATGCACTGGGCGGCGGCGGTGTCCCACTCGCCGGTGGGGCCTAGTCGTACGTAGCAATCGGCAGCCCCTTCCGCCACCAGACAGGATTTGAGGGAGCTGGAGCCAAGCGGGATCAGCTCGTAGTTGATGGCCGGGTTGAGGCGGCGGGTGAGGTTCTCCAGCTTCTGGCGGCGGCTGATGGCTACTACCAGCGAGTCGGGCTGGTCATGCTCGTGATGCATAGCGCTGATGGGCAGTACCTCGCCATTCACCTCCTTGAAGGCGCCGTAGCCGCGCACCGCCCAGTAGAGCACGTTGGACTCGGGGGCGTAGATGACCCCGAGCACCGGCACATTGTCCCGCACCAGGGCGATCAGGGTGGCGAAGTCGCCGCTGCCCGCGATAAATTCGCCAGTGCCGTCGAGGGGATCCACCAGCCAGTATTGCCGCCAGTTGGATCGCTGGCTGAAGGGGATGTCGGCCGCCTCTTCGGTCAGCACGGGAACGTGGGGAGTGAGCGCCGAAAGCGCCTGTTTGAGGTAGGCATCGGCAGCAAGATCGGCACTGGTGACCGGAGTGGCATCCTCCTTCAGCTGACGCTCGAACTGACCGCCATGATAGATGTCGTGAAGGATCCTTCCGGCTTCGCGGGCAATCTCCTTGACCCCCGGCACCCAGGCCAACAACTCCTGCATCTCGTTATCCTCTGTCTGTTAACTGCCCGTCTGCGGGCTACTTTGCCTGCTCGGCCAGCCACTTCTGGGCCAAGAGCAGGGCACTGATGCTGCGCGACTCGGTGAAGTCGGGTCGCGCCAGCAATTCGTCGATCCGGTTGAGGGGCCAGGGGATCACCTCCAGCGGTTCGGGCTCGTCGCCGATCCGCTGCTCGGGGAAGAGATCCCGCGCCAGCAAAATATCCATCCGACTGGAGAAGTAACCGGGGGCCAGCGACACCTGTTTGAGCAGGGTCAGGCTGTTGGCGCCAAACCCCGCCTCCTCCATCAGCTCCCGGTTGCCCGCCTCGAAGGCATCTTCGCCCGGGTCGATCAGCCCCTTGGGAAAGCCCAGCTCGTAGGAGTGGGTGCCGGCGGCATATTCGCGCACCAGCAGCAGGGTGTGGGCATCGAACAGCGGCACCACCATGACGGCGCCCCGGTTGCCGCCGCGCATCCGCTCGTAGACCCGCTCTTCGCCATTGGAGAATTTGAGGTGTAGCGATTCCACCTTGAACAGTCGGCTCTCGGCCACGATATCGGCCTTGAGGATCTCCGGCTTGCTCTTGGGGTGATCCAGTTGGTCGGCTGAGATGTGCTCGGGTTTGCTCTTGTGAGGGTCGCTCATCGGACGCTGGCTGCTCGTTAAAAAATCGTGCTTCAAGAGTAAACGACTCTCACACCGAACACCACGGGCCAGGGATGGCAAAGGGGGAGGAAAAATCCGTTATACTGCCGCCCCGTTTTCCGAGATCAGCGATCAAGAGGCCCGATGCCACACTCCTGCTCCACCACCTTGCCCTGGCACCAGATAGATACCGTCTTGCTCGATATGGATGGCACCCTGATCGATCTGCATTTTGACAACCACCTCTGGCAGCAGCTGGTGCCGGAGCGTTACGCCGAGCGGCTCGGTCTGCCGCTGGATGAAGCCAAAGCGCAGATCGACGTCCACTATCACGCCGTCAACGGCACCCTCAACTGGTACTGCGTGGATTACTGGAGCGAGACCCTGGGGCTCGATATTCGTGCCCTCAAGCAGGAGCTGCTGGCGAAGATCCAGTGGCGTCCTCACGCCATCCCCTTTCTGGCCGAGCTGCGCGCCGCGGGCAAGCAGTTGGTGCTCTTTACCAATGCCCACCCTGCCAGCCTGTCGGTGAAGGATGCGCAGTTGGGACTAAGCGATCATCTGGATTTGATGGTGAGTACCCACGAGCTGGGCTGGTCGAAGGAGAGCCAGTACTGCTGGCAGGCGCTGGCACAGCGGCTGGCGTTCGATCCGGCCCGTACCCTGTTTGTGGATGATAGCGAGCGGATCCTGCGGGCTGCCGCCGACTACGGTATCGGCTATCAGCTGGCGATCCAGAATCCGGACAGCTGCAAGCCGGAGCAGAACATCACCGCTTTTCCGGCGATCCGCGATTATGCGGAGTTGCTGCCGCTGGCAATCTGAATTTGCTGAAACGAGAGAGGGCTGCATCATGCAGCCCTCTTTCTTTGATTTGAATTTTGGTTATCTGACGCCTGATGGCGAAAAATCACAGCTCCCGAAACGGGCGCCGTTTCTCTTCCTCGATGACGATCGCCTCCAGATTGGCGATCCGCTCCTGTAGCTCTCTTATGATCATATCCTGCTTGCCGAGGCGATCGGTGATGCGGGCATCCCCCATCTGGTAGCGAGCCCGTTTGCCGAGATATCCGAACAATATGCTGATAAATACGATCAGGACTATGCCTGTCCACATGGTCATGTCACGACTCCTTGTCGTCTATAAACGGCGAAAACGCTGATGGATCCGTTCTGTTTTCTCATAGCCGCCAATTGGCCGCAATGGGCCCCGTTTCGCCTTTGTGATGCAGTTGGCTATTGCTGCCAGAGAGGGCGGCCAAGCCACCACCTTGCTTACCCGGGTGGCTATTGCTGCCAGAGGGGGCGGCTAAGCCAGAGGGCCCACAGGGTGAGGTGCAGCAGCACGATAAACCAGAAGACCAGCCGGTAGCTGCGCTTCTGGGTCTTGTGACGCAACCACTGGCGGGCCACCAGTGCGCCCGGCCAGCCGCCGCACAGCTCCAGCAGATGGAGCCTCGATTCGGGAATGCGCCACTCGCCGCGCACTGCCTGCCGCTTGTCCCAGGCGTAGGCGGCCACCGTGAGCAGGCTCATGGTGAGCAACACGGCCAGCGGCCACCACTGCTGCTCGCCGAGGCCGAGCCAGAGGGCTGCGCCCAGTGGCAGCAGTGCCAGCGCCATCACTGGGCCAGCTCCCAGCAGCGCTCCTCGTCCTGCTTGAGGGTGCGGATCACCCTGGCCGGATTGCCCACCGCCACCGAGTCGGCCGGGATGTCGCGGGTGACCACGGCGCCGGCGCCAATGATGGAGCGCGGCCCTATGGTGACGCCGGGGCAGATGATGGCGCCGCCGCCAATCCAGCAGTCGTCACCGATCCGCACTGGCTTGTTGTAGGCAGTCCAGTTGCGTCGTTCCAGATAGTTCATGGTGTGGGTGGCGGTGTAGATCTGCACGTTGGGGGCCAGCAGCACATGGCTGCCGATGTGCACTTCGCCCACGTCGAGAATGGTGACGTTGAAGTTGAAGAAGGTCTTCTCGCCGATATGGATGTTGCGGCCAAACTCGCAGGTAAATGGCGTGCTGATCCAGCAGGAGTCGGGGCAGTGGCCGAACAGCTCGCGGCAGATCTGCTGGCGCAGAGGGGCATCGCCCGCCGATGAACTGTTGAGTTTGGCCAGCAGCGCCTGACCGCGGATCCGGTCGTTCGCTATCTCCTCGCTCTGGTCATCCAGCGCCCCGCCTGCCAGTACCTTGTCCCAGTCGCTCGCCATTGCTACCTCCTCATGCTGCAAGAGCAGGCAGTATACGTGACTGTCAGGGGCGCCGTCAGTCTGTCACTTGTTGCAGGTGATCCCCGTCAACCTGTGGGCCAGACGAGGGGCAGGATCAGCAGGGCCGAGACGAAGTAGGGGAGCAATACCCGCAGCCCGAGACTGCGCCCGCCGATGCCGAGGGCCAGCAGCCCCTTCACCAGCGAGTTGACCAGACCGGCCAGCAGGATGCCGCGGGCCGCCACCTCCAGCGCCAGCTCCTTGTGGGAAAGCTGGGAGAGCGACAGCGTGATGGCGTCCACATCGGTGATCCCCGACACCAGCGACAGCAGATAGACCCCGGAGTTGCCCACCTTGTCTTGCAGCAGCGTTGCCATAAAGCCGATCAGCGCCAGCAGCAGGCCGAACTTGATGGCGGTGGACAGATCGAGCGGGTTGCTGGTTTCCGGCTGTACCGGGCCGTCAGTTAGCTCCTCGCGCTGGCGCCAGAACCAGAAGGCAAAGCCGTAGACTGTGGTGGCCAGCAGCAACAGGGGGGCGATGAGGCGCATCGCCAGTTCGCTGTGAATCAGCAGTACCAGTACCAGCAGCCGCAGCCACATGGTGGCCCCTGCCAGCAGGATGCCGGTGGCCAGCAGTCGCTCCAGCCCGCCCTGCTCCTTGTTGAGACGGGCGAACTGCAGGGTAAGGGCGGTGGAGGAGGCCAATCCCGCCAGTATGCTGGTGAGCACCAGTCCGGCGCGGGTGCCGAGCAGGCGTACCGCGAAGTGGCCACAAAACGAGATGCCGGCGATCACCACCACCATCAGCCAGATCTTGAAGGGGTTGAAGGCGTCGAGGGGGCCCATCTCCTCGTTGGGCAGCACCGGCAGCAGCACCAGCGAGATAAGCAGAAAGCGCAGGGTAGCGTGGAATTCGGTCTCGCTGAGAAACAGCATCCCCTGCTGGATCTGTCCCTTCAAACCCATCAACAGGGCGGCCAGCACGGCGCAGGCCACCGCCTCGCTCGGGCTCAGCAGTACCGACATCAGCCCCAGCAAATAGGTGAGCAGCATGGCTACCGAGCTGGTGAGACCAAACTCCCCTTGCCAGCGCTGGGCCAGCCAGACCGAGAGGCCGCAACCGATCACCACCGCCAGCAGGCCGAGCAACGGTAGCCAGGGGCCCAGAGTCGGCAGCAGTAAACCGCACACCCCGCCAAGCAGGCCGATAAGGCCGTAGGTACGCATCCCGGCGATGCGCTGGTTATCCCCCAGCTGGCGCACCTGCCAGCCCCGCTCCAGCCCGATGATGAGGCCGATGGCCAGCGAGACCAGGGCACCGTTGACGGGTTCTGCATTGATCCACATAACGACTTCCTTTTCGTCATCTGCCTGCCTTGTTCCCATGATGGCACAGCGCTTGAGGTCACAGAGGGGCGTGGCTCACAGAGTCTGCGTCTGGCTCCTTGTGGCGTGTGGCTGCCTGATATGAGCAAAAGAGATAAGCAAAGAGTTATTTCTTTCTTCTGGGCATAACAACTCCACGGCATGCTGTTCTCAACCCAACAAGATATGGAGAATCACCATGAAACTGCGAATGACCGCCCTGACCCTGCTCTCTCTGCTGGCATTTGGTCAGGCCAATGCCGCCGAGATCCGCCTGCTCAACGTCTCTTACGATCCGACCCGCGAGCTGTTTCAGGAGTACAACGCCGCCTTTGCCAAGGAGTGGAAGGCCAAAACCGGCGACGACGTGGTGGTGAGCCAGTCTCACGGTGGCTCCGGCAAGCAGGCCCGCGCTGTGGTGGATGGACTGGAGGCCGACGTGGTCTCGCTGGCGCTGGCCTACGATGTCAACGCCATCGCCAAGGCGGGGCTGACCGCTGCCGACTGGCAGAGCCGACTCGGCAACAACGCCTCGCCCTATACCTCCACCATTGTCTTCCTGGTGCGCAAGGGCAATCCCAAGCAGATCAAGGATTGGGATGATCTGGTGCGCAAGGATGTCGCCATCGTGACTCCCAATCCCAAGACCTCCGGCGGGGCACGCTGGAACTATCTGGCCGCCTGGGGCTATGCCCTGAAGAAGAGCGGCAGTGAAGAGGGGGCCAAGCAGTTTGTCGGCGATCTCTTCAAGAACGTGAAGGTGCTGGACTCAGGCGCCCGCGGTGCCACCACCAGCTTTACCGAGCGCGGTCTCGGTGACGTGCTGCTGGCGTGGGAGAACGAAGCCCTGCTGGTGCTTGGTCAGGCGGGGGCCAGTGACAAGTTCGAGCTGGTGGTGCCTTCGGTCTCCATTCTGGCGGAGCCGCCGGTCGCGGTGGTGGACAAGGTGGCCAAGAAGCACGGTACCGAAGCGGTGGCCAAGGCCTATCTCGATTATCTCTACTCTGACGAGGGGCAGCATATCGTCGCCAAACATCACTATCGCCCCAGCAACCCGGCGATCCTGAAGGAGACGGCAACCCAGTTCCCGCAGCTTGCCTTCTTTACCGTCAAGGATCTGGAAGGGGATTGGGAGAAAGCCCAGAAGAAACACTTCGCCCAGGGCGGTCTGTTTGACCAGATCTATCAGCAGGGTCGTTGATAGCTTCGTTATCCATCACTGAACTGGCCCCTGTGCCAGCCGATAGGAGCACCAAGATGAACAAGATCCTCCTGGTTCCCGGTCTGCACAACAGTGGGCCGGATCACTGGCAGAGCCGCTGGCACGATCATTTTCCCCAATGGCAGCGGATGACCGGGCTGCCGTGGGACAAGCCGGACCTCAGGGTCTGGAGTGCCAAGCTGGCGAGCAAGTTGAAACGTCGCCGCAGCCGGGTCCATCTGGTGGCCCACTCTTTCGGCGCCCTGACCGCCATCGCGGCGGCCCGCTTGCAGCCGGAGAAGGTGGCCTCGATCTTTCTGGTGGCGCCCGCCGATCCCGCCCGTTTTGGCATTGCGGATGAGGCCTTGGCCGGGCCGCTGCAGGTGTCGGCCCAGCTGGTGGCCAGCCGCAATGATCCCTGGATGAGCTTTGAACGGGCCGAATACTGGAGCCGTCAGTGGCAGGTGCCGCTGTTCGATGCCGGTGAGGCGGGCCATATCAATGCCCAGTCCGGTCATGGGGATTGGCATCAGGGGCTGCATTTGCTGGGGGCACTCTACCGCCGTGGTGAGCTGGTAGTGGCACCGGTCAAGGCCGCATCGCCCCGGCCGGTCGTATTGGGCTTTCGCTAGGTATCTGTGAAGTGGTTGGAGGGTTGTCGGGCGCGCTGTTCGCTGGCTACTCCATGCCCCCGTTCTTTGAATGCTCCGCTCCGTATTGCTCCATTTCTTAGGTCTTTTATTTATATAAAAGACCTTTTTTTATTTGGAGTGCGCCAAGAGCCTTGTGACTCTGCGGTTAGACAAAAAAGTGATTAGCAAAGTCGCAATTGATGTTTGTTGCCGATGAGGGGAGTGCGCAGAATCACCATATCGAAAATTCTTCATAACAGATGGATGTGTTATGCGATTTGGTTCTTATTCTGTCCTGCCCGGTTTTGGTCCCACCTTGGGGTTCAGCCTGTTCTATCTGGGCCTGTTGGTGCTGTTGCCGCTCTCGGCGCTGGTGCTGTTTGCCGCGAACAACCTCACGGCAGCCGAGTTCTGGCAGGTGATAGGTTCACCCCGGGTGCTCGCCTCCTTTCGCCTGAGCTTCGGGGCGGCCTTTGTCGCGGCGCTGCTCAACAGCCTGTTTGGCCTGATCCTGGCCTGGATCCTGGTGCGCTACACCTTCCCCGGCCGTCGACTGGTGGATGCGTTGATCGACCTGCCATTTGCCATGCCGACCGCCGTTTCCGGCATCGCCCTGTGCGCCATTTTCGCCCCCAACGGCTGGATCGGCCAGCTTCTGGCGCCGCTCGGCATCCAGCTCGCCTACAACCCCATCGGCGTCGTTATCGCCCTCACCTTTATCGGGTTGCCTTTTGTGGTGCGCACCCTGCAGCCGGTGCTGCGAGAGGCTGAGAGCGAGCAGGAGGAGGCCGCCGCCAGCCTCGGCGCCGATCGCTGGCAGACCTTTATCCACGTGCTCTGGCCGACCCTGATCCCGGCCCTGCTCACCGGCTTTGCGTTGGCGTTTGCCCGTGCAGTGGGGGAGTACGGCTCCGTCATCTTCATCGCCGGCAACCTGCCGATGGTCTCTGAAATCGCACCGCTGATGATCATGAGCCATCTGGAGGAGTACGACTATGCCGGTGCCTCCGCCATCGCAGTGGTGATGCTGCTGATCTCATTCATTTTGTTACTGCTAATCAACAAGTTGCAGGCCTGGAGCTGGTCTCGCATCGGAGGGAGCCGGATATGAGTTCATCTGCTATCGCCATTGAGGCGGCCTCTGTAGAGGCGACCCCCGCTCGCAAGGCACCGGTCGTGATCCGTGAACCCCAGTGGGTCAAGTGGCTGCTCATCACGGTCGGTTTGGGCTGGTTTGCCGCCCTGCTGCTGCTGCCGTTGGCCACCGTCTTTATTCAGGCGCTGACGCCGGGGCTGGCTTTTTTCTGGCACGCCATCAGCGAGCCGGATGCTCTGAGTGCCCTCGGTCTGACCGCACTGGTGACCCTCTGTGCGGTTCCCCTCAATCTGCTGTTCGGGATCGCGGCGGCCTGGGCCATCGCCCGTTTCCGCTTCCCCGGTCGGCAGCTGCTCATCACCATCATCGATCTGCCCTTCTCGGTGTCGCCGGTGATCGCCGGTCTGATGCTGGTGTTGATGTTCGGCAGCCGCGGCTGGTTCGGTGACTGGCTGAGCGAACATGACATCAAGATCATCTTTGCCACCCCGGGGATCATCCTGGCCACCACCTTCATTACCGTGCCCTTCGTGGTGCGCGAGCTGCTGCCCCAGATGGAGGCGCGCGGCCCGGAAGAGGAAGAGGCGGCCATCATGCTGGGGGCGAGCGGTCTGCAGATGTTCTGGCGTGTCACCCTGCCCGGCATTCGCTGGAGCCTGATGTATGGCCTGCTGCTCTGTACCGCCCGTGCGGTCGGGGAGTTTGGCGCGGTGTCGGTGGTTTCCGGTCATATTCGCGGCCAGACCAATACCCTGCCGCTGCATATCGAGATCCTCTACAACGAGTACCAGACCGGCGCCGCCTTTGCAGTGGCAAGCCTCTTGGCTCTGTTCGGGATCTTCACCCTGCTGGGTGAAACCCTGTTGGCCCGGCTGCGTGCCCAGCCCACCAAATCTCACTGAATCACCGTTATAAAGAGGCAGCCATGAGCATTCAGGTTCAACAACTCAACAAGTATTTCAATCAGTACGCGGCGCTGGCAGACATCAACCTCGACTTTCACGACGGTGAGCTGGTGGCCCTGCTTGGCCCTTCCGGTTGTGGCAAGACCACCTTGCTGCGGATCATCGCCGGGCTGGAGCAGGCCGACAGTGGCAGCGTCATCATCCGTGGTGAGGACGCCTCGGATCTCCATGTGCGCGAGCGCAACGTCGGCTTCGTGTTCCAGCACTACGCCCTGTTTCGCCACATGACGGTGTTCGAAAACGTAGCGTTTGGCCTTAGGGTCAAACCGCGCAGCGAGCGCCCGGCCGAGGCGGCCATTCGCGCCCGGGTCAAGGAGCTGCTGGATCTGGTGCAGCTCAGCCACGTGGCCGAGCGCTATCCGACCCAGCTCTCCGGCGGCCAGCGTCAGCGGGTCGCGCTGGCCCGCGCGCTGGCGGTGCAGCCCAAGGTACTGCTCTTGGACGAGCCCTTCGGCGCCCTCGATGCGCAGGTGCGCAAGGAGCTGCGCCGCTGGTTGCGCGAGCTGCACGACGAGCTGCATGTCACCAGCCTGTTCGTCACCCACGATCAGGAGGAGGCGCTGGAGGTAGCGGATCGGGTGGTGCTGATGAATGCCGGACGGGTCGAGCAGATCGGCACCCCGGCCGAGGTCTACGACCAGCCCGCCAGCTCCTTCGTCCACAGCTTCCTCGGCAGTGTGAATCAGTTCCGCGGTCGGGTGGCGGAGCAGGGATTCGGTGTCGGCGAGCAGCTGCTCGGCGGGCCGTCGGCTTCTCATCTGGCTCACGGCAGTGCCGCCATCGCCTATGTCCGTCCCCATGAGCTGGAGATCTTGCCAGCCGATGCGCCGGGCGGGATCCGTGCCACCATCACCCGTCTGCTGCCCATGGGGCCACGCATTCGGGTGGAGCTGCGTGGCGATGGCGAAACCAAAGGGGCCCACTACGAGGCGGAGCTGAGCAAGGAGGCGGCCAAGCTGTTTGCCCCGGGTCAGGGGGTGAAGCTGGTGGCCAGACAGGCGCAGTTCTATCCCGACTATCAGATTTGATGCTGTGTTGCGGGCGGTGTGGCCGCCCGGTTCAGGCTGTCAGCCGGGCATGATCCGGCCAAATAACAAAAATGAGAGGGGCGAGCAGATTGTGTCGCCCACTCTTCGCAGGAGGCGACAAGGTGAATTTTCAGCAGTTACGCATTATCCGGGAGGCAGCGCGGCGGGATTACAACCTGACCGAGGTGGCCAACGCCCTTTTTACCTCGCAATCCGGGGTGAGTCGCCATATCCGCGAGCTGGAAGAGGAGCTGGGGATCGAGTTGTTCATCCGCTACGGCAAGCGGCTGCTCGGCATGACCGAGCCGGGCAAGGAGTTGCTGGTGATTGCCGAGCGGATTCTCAATGACGCCAACAACATCCGCAAACTGGCCAGCACCTTTGCCAACCGCGACTCGGGCCGCTTGCTGGTGGCGACCACCCATACCCAGGCGCGCTATGCCTTGCCGCGGGTGGTAAAGGCGTTTCGCGAGCAGTTCCCGCTGGTACAGCTGGAGCTGCGTCAGGGCAGCCCGGAGGAGATAGTGCGGCTGGTGCAGACCGGCGAGGTGGATATCGGCATCAGCAGCGAGCAGCTCGACAAGAGCGAAGGGGTGGTGGCATTCCCCTACTACCGCTGGCACCACAATATCGTGGTGCCCGAGCAACATCCGCTGGCAGGCGAGCGGGATCTGACGCTGGCGGCGCTGGCCAACTGGCCCATCGTCACCTATCAAGCCGGGTTGACCGGGCGGGTGCGGGTGGATGAAGCCTTTGCTGCGGCTGGCATTGAACCGCAGATCCTGCTGACGGCGCAGGACTCCGATGTCATCAAGACCTATGTCGAGCTGGAGATGGGGGTCGGCATACTGGCCGACATGGCGTTCGACGCGCAGCGCGATCAGGGGCTGATACAGCTCGACGGCAGCCATCTGTTTGCCCCCCACACCGCCTGGATTGGCCTCAAGCAGGGGCAGTTCCAGCACAACTTTGCCTGGCAGTTTATCCAGCTTTGCAACCCCGAGCTGGCGCTGGCGGATATTCAGGCCCGCGCCATGGGCAGCGAACCCGCCCTCGACTTCCAGATTTGAATCGGAAGAGATGACAGAAGGGGAGCCAATGGCTCCCCTTCCTTATTGCTGGCAGATGAGATTGCCAGCGAAAACAGACGGCTTCATATGAATTTTTTCACTTAGGTTTGCCAGTTAATTTTGTTTGTTATCCGGTACTTGGGTTGCAGGATGGAATAAGTGACTGACCAAAGTCGATCCATTCAGGATAAAGCATGCCGTATAGCTACCTATCACATCTGCGTTGCAGCAAGAGTGGCGAGATCCATGAGGCTGACCAGCCCTGGCAACTGAGCCGGGCAGGTGCGCCACTGCTGGCCAGCTACGATCTCGATGCGCTGAAGCGAGCATGGCACCCGGCGGCATTGCTGGGGCGCCCGGCCAGCCTGTGGCGTTATCACGAGTTGCTGCCGGTACGGGATCCCGCCCACGTTGTGACGCTGGGGGAGGGATTCACCCCACTGCTACGGCTGCCTACGCTGGGCAAGCAGATCGGTATTCCGGATCTCTGGATGAAGGATGAGAGCGTCATCCCCACCGGCTCCTTCAAGGCTCGTGGTGCAGCGGTGGGCATCTCCCGCGCGCGTGAACTCGGCGTCACTCACTTCGCCATGCCGACCAACGGCAACGCAGGCGCTGCATGGGCGCTCTACGGTGCCCGTGCCGGACTGCGCAGCACCATCGTTATGCCGCAGGCAGCCCCCGCCATCACTCGACTGGAGACCTCTCTCGCCGGTTCCCGCCTCTATCTGGTGGATGGCCTGATCAGCGATGCCGGTCGTCAGGTGGCGCAGGCGGTGGCGGAGCAATCCCTGTTTGACGCCTCAACCCTGAAGGAGCCCTACCGGATTGAGGGCAAGAAGACCATGGGGCTGGAGATTGCCGAACAGCTGGGCTGGACCCTGCCGGATGTGATCATCTATCCGACCGGTGGCGGGGTCGGCCTCATCGGTATCTACAAGGCGCTGCGCGAGCTGCAGGAGCTGGGCTGGGTCAAGGGCGCGTTGCCCAGACTGGTCGCGGTACAGGCGAGTGGCTGCGCGCCCATTGTGCAGGCGTGGCAACAGAGAGCCACCGAATCGAGCTTCTGGCCCGACTCCCAAACGCTGGCGTTCGGCATCAATGTACCCAAGGCGTTGGGGGATTTTCTGGTGCTGGACGCCCTCTATCGCACCGAGGGTTGCGCCATCGCGGTGGATGACAAGGCCATCCAGAGCGAGATCCGCCAGCTTGCCTCTCGCGAAGGCAGTTTTGTCTGCCCTGAGGGGGCCGCCGCGTTTGCTGCTGCTCGGCAACTGCGCGAGGCGGGCTGGATCCGTGGGGGAGAGCAGGTCGTGGTGCTCAATACCGGTGCCGGCATCAAGTACCCGGATGCGATCACTGTGCTGCCCCAGCGTCTGCAGCGTGACGGGAGGATCCCGGCATGAATCTGGATCTGCCCTTTATCGTCACAACGCTGCCCGCCTTCGGCAAAGCGGTCTGGGTCACCTTGCAGCTGGGAACCATAGTGATCCTCACTTCGCTGGCGGTCGCCCTGCTCAACGTCGCCCTGTTGAGCCTGCACAAGCGGCCGCTCAGCGCCCTGATCCGCGGATATGTCGAGCTGGCCCGCAACACGCCGCTGCTGATCCAGCTCTTCTTCCTCTATTTCGGGCTGCCGGCGCTCGGCTTGTCGCTCTCCGGGTTTACTACCGCGGTGATTGCCATGACCTTCCTCGGCGGTGGTTATCTGACCGAGGCGCTGCGGGCGGGCATTCAGGCGGTGCCCGCCAGTCAGCTGGAGGCTGGCAGGGCCATCGGGCTTTCTCGCTGGCAACTGCTGCGCCACGTGCAGTTGCCCCAGGCCTGGCTCGCCAGCCTGCCCGCGCTGTTTGCCAACTTCATCTTTCTGCTCAAAGAGACGACCGTGGCTTCGGCGGTGGCGGTGCCAGAGCTGCTCTACACCACCAAGAATTACATCGCCCTCTACTACAAGACCTACGAGATGCTGGCGGTACTGACCTTGATGTGCGTGCTGATCTTTCTGCCGCTCTCCCTCGCTCTGCGCGTCGTTGAAAGGAGGCTGCAACATGGTCAGTTCGGTCACTGAATCGCTAATGCAGGCGAGGCTCCCGATGTGGGCACTTATCTTCCAGCTGCCACCGTCTCTCGCCACCGGGGCGCAGGAAAGGAGGGCTCAATATGGCCAGTTCGATCTCTGAACAGCTGACGCAGGCGCTGCCACTGCTGGCGGTGGGCGCGGGTCAGACCCTCGCCATCTCGCTGCTGGCCATCCTGTTTGCCACCTTCGGCGGTATCGCTTACGGCGTGTTGGCACAACAGGGCGGCCGGTTGGTGCGGGGTCTGCTGCGGCTTTATCTCGAGCTGTTTCGGGTAGTGCCGGTGCTGGTGTGGCTCTATCTCTTTTTCTTCGGGTTGCCCATCTTTTTCGGCCTCGATATTCCGGCCTTCTGGTGCGCCGTGCTGGTACTCGCCCTCTGGGGCGCCAGCGAGGTGGGAGAGGTGGTGCGCGGTGGCCTCAACTCCCTCGCCCGTGGTCAGCAGGAGGCCGGGTTGGCGCTCGGGCTCTCGACCTGGCAGCTCTATCGCCACGTGTTGCTGCCGCAGGCGTTGCAGCGGCTGACGCCGCCGACCATCAACATCTACACCCGCATCATCAAGACCAGTTCGCTGGCGGTGCTGATCGGGGTGGTGGAGGTGATCAAGGTGGGCCAGCAGATCATCGAGCGCACCTATGGTTCCCTGCTTATTTACGGTCTGCTGTTTCTGTTCTTTTTTCTGGTCTGCTATCCGCTCTCGCTCGCCTCGCGCAGGCTGGAGCAACATTGGGGTAATGCGGTATGACACCTCTGCTTGAACTCGGTTCTGTCAGTAAACAGTTCGGCCCGAATCTGGTGCTGGATCGGATCAGCCTCAGCGTGCGCGCCGGGGAGGTGATCGTCATCCTGGGGCCAAGTGGTTGTGGCAAGAGCACCTTGCTGCGCACTCTCAACGGGCTCGAACCCATTCAGGGGGGCGAGATCCGCTTCGATGGTGTGCTGCTGGATGGTGCCACCGACTGGCAACGAGTGCGCCAGCGGATCGGCATGGTGTTCCAGAACTATCACCTCTTCCCCAACCTGACGGTGCTGGAAAACGTGCTGCTCGGCCCCCTGCAGGTGCAAAAGCGGGAGCGGGCAGAGGCGCTGCTGCAAGCCGAGCAGCTTCTGACCCGCATCGGCCTGTGGGAGCGGCGCCATGACTATCCGCGCCAGCTCTCCGGCGGCCAGCAGCAGCGCATCGCCATCGTGCGGGCGCTGTGCATGAACCCGCAGGTGATGCTGTTTGACGAGGTAACCGCCGCCCTCGACCCCGAGATGGTGCAGGAGGTGCTGGAGGTGATCCGCGATCTCGCCGGCAGCGGCATGACCCTGCTTATCGTCACCCACGAGCTGGCTTTCGCCCGGGCGGTGGCGGATCGCATCGTCTTCATGGATGGCGGCCACATTCTGGAGCAGGCCGCCCCCCACCAATTTTTCGACAATCCCAGGAGCCAGCGTGCGCGCCAGTTCCTCGCCAAGTTTTCTTATATAAATGTCATCAAACGAAAGGAGTCAGCATGAAAAAAATCACCTCGGTTCTGCTTAGTGCCTTATTGGGACTGGGTATCGCCAGCGGCGCTGCCCATGCGGCGGACGGTTCTCTCGACAAGATCAAGGCGCGGGACAAGCTCATCGTCGGCGTCTTCACCGACAAGCCGCCGTTTGGCTACGTGGACGAGAAGGGGAACTACGTCGGTTTTGACACCGATCTCGGCCGCCGCTTCGCCAAGGACCTGCTGGGGGACGAGAACAAGATCGAGTTCGTGGCGGTGGAGCCAGCCAGCCGCATCCCCTTCCTGCAGAGCGACAAGGTGGATCTGATCCTCGCCAATATGACGGTGACCCCGGAGCGGCGCGAGGTGGTGGATTTCACCAACCCGAACCTGCGAGTGGCGGTACAGGTGCTGGTGCCGGAAGGGAGCCCGGCCAAGAAACTGGATGATCTGGCCAGCAAGACCCTGATCGTGACCACCGGCACCACGGCCGACATCTGGCTGACCCGCAACCACCCAGAGTGGAAGGTACTCAAGTTCGAGAAGAACACCGAATCTTTGCAGGCGCTGGCGCAGGGCCGTGGTGACGCCTATGCCCAGGACAACCTGGTGCTGTTCAGCTGGGCCAAGGAGAACCCGGGCTATCGGGTACTGCCCGAGAAATTGGGCTCGGAAGATCCCATCGCCCCGGCGGTGAAGAAGGGCAATATCGAGCTGCGTGACTGGGTCAACGACCGTCTCGCCAAGCTGGGTGAGGAGAAGTACCTGCTGAAACTCTATGACCAGTATGTGCGTGACAAGCTGAGCCCTGATACCGATCCGAATGATGTGATCGTCGAAGGAGGAAAATGGCAGGGTTAATGGACAAACCCTGTTTTGAAGAGTGTGTTGAGTGTGTGAAGTAAGTGAAGAGTGAGGTCTTGGTTCCGTTGGTATGCAAACCGCAAGGTTTGATTTTTCCGGGCGTCCCCTGCTAGAGAGGACGCCCTTTTTTATGTGGCCAAGCGTGGGTTAGTGCACTTCATCCCAGGCCATCTGCCAGTGGGAGCCGATGCCCGGCTCGTACTGGGTGGCTGTGGTGGTCCACTGCTGGCAGTAGCCGCTGTAGGGGAAGGGCTTGCACTGATAGACCTTGCCATTTTTCGGCTGCTGCACCTTGGTGCCGGCGGCATAGGATTTGAGCGAGTTCGGGAAGACGAAGTCGTATTCGCCGCTGCTCTGCTCCTTGAACATCAGATCCATGGTCTGCTGGATGGTCTCGCCACCCGCTTTCGGAGTGGCCTTGATCACCAGCTGGTGGTGACCAGCCTTGAGACCTTCCAGCGCCATGGTGAAGGTGTGGCTGCTGTCCTTGATGTCAGCGCTGCTTTCACCCTTGGCAACGCCGCCGTGGTCATAGAGGGTGTAGGTGACGGCCAGATCGCCCTGTACGGTGACGGTGAAATCAAGGGTTGCCTTGCCGTTGTCCAGCACATAGTCGCTGGCCAGACCGCTGACGCTGATGCTGTCCACTACCGGCGGCTGCAGCTGTTGCAGATCAATCTCGACTCGCTCCAGTTTGCTGTTTCGCTTCAGATAGACGGGGTTCATGCCGTAGATCGGATTGAACTGGCCATCGGCTCCTTGCTGACCGGCGCGGATCTGGCTCTGTTCGGCGTTGATCTTGCTGGCGAGGGCATGGGCCCAGCTGTTCTTCTGGCCCTGCTCGGCGGTGGTGATGGTCAGCACGGTCTGCAGATCGGGGCGCTCGCCGTTGGCATCGAATACCCGGGTCATCGCCTTGTCACCCACAGCAAGGTCAATGGAGGGGTAGATGGTGCCTGCCTGGCTCCACTCCAGCGGCGGCTGGCTGCTATCTTTGAACTTGGCATCGATGATGTTGTAGAAACTGTTGCTGGTGTCGCCCACTTCCCACACGCCGAGGATCACCTGATAACCGGTGCGCTCCGGCAGGACACAGTTGTGGGTCACCTGCTTGGGCGGCTGCACCATGTTGCCGTCGATGACGCAGAAGGGGGTCAGGTCGAACGAGGCGCGGGTGAGCGGCTGGTTGGGGTTCCAGTCCTGCTTGGTGAGGTAGTAGCGCCAGTTGCGGGTGACGTGGTTGGCAGTGAAGGTCCAGCTGATGGCGAAGGGGCCAGGCTGTACTTCACGCTTGGTCCAGCGGTCGCTGGTCTGGATGTTCAGTTCGCTCCAGCGCGGGCTGCCCGCCGAGGCGATTTGGCCATCCTGCGGGCCGCTCTGCGGGAAGCCTGATGGGCCCTCCACACTCTGGGGTTCCCACTGCACGCCGCCACACTGGCTGTTGCCACCGGTTTTGCACAGGTAGTTGCGACTCTCTGGCTGGTTGATGTAGCCGTGGGCCAGAACGCTGCCGCTGGCCAGCAGAGCCAGCACCGTTGCGATGTGATTAAGTTGGATTTTTGCTGCCATACATTCCTCTGTTCGATAGATGTGGGCAGTCAAGTTGGCAGGGGATCTCCCCGATACACACGTGCGTGTGGCAACCCCGCTATCCTGGACAAAACGTCTGTAGACCGGAGGCTTTGCGTCCCGACCTTTCGGTCAGTTTGCCAAATGACTAGATGGTTAGTGATGGGCCAAATGTTCGGCCATCAGCATTGTGCACTGCATTGATTAATTATTTGAAGTTAAATGTTTAAATGCGCCATTCAATGGCGCGAAAAACATTCTAACTGGCTGTTTTTAAATTGTTATCTTGTCTGTGAATGGCGCCGAATGCCGTTGAATATGCCAATAAAATGCATGCTTACTGCGTGTTTTGCGGCGTAAAAAAACCTGCCAGCTGAGCTGGCAGGTCGGGTGACAAGGCGACAGGGATTGACGCCATCAATGACGGACGCGCTGCTCGCCTGACGGGGGAGACACGGGAGCCATCATTGGTGCCGCGGCGGACTCTTTGCCCAGTTTGAACACCGCAAGCCGCTCATCCAGGCTGCGGGAGAGACCGGCCAGCAGCTCGCTCTCCTGCGCCAGTTGCGAGGCGGACTGGGACATCTCCAGCGCCGAGTCATTGATGCCGCTGACATTGCGGTTCATATCCTCGGCCACCATGCTCTGCTGCTCGGCGGCGGTGGCGATCTGGGTGGCCATGTCGCTTACATGCTGGATGTGGTTGACGATCAGGGTGAGATCCTGCCCCGCCTGCTGGGACTGGTTGACGCTGCTCTCCGCCAGTTTGCGGCTGGTATCCATGGCGTTGGCGGCGGTGACGGCCCGTTGCTGCAGCTGGGCAATGGTACTCTGGATCTCTTCGGTGGATTGGCGAGTGCGGCTGGCCAGCTGGCGCACCTCGTCGGCTACCACGGCAAAGCCGCGGCCCTGCTCACCGGCACGGGCTGCCTCGATGGCGGCGTTGAGGGCCAGCAGGTTGGTCTGCTCCGAAATGGCGCTGATGACGGCGGTCACTTCGCTGATCTGCATCACCCCCTCCTTGAGCTGGTTGACCTGCTGGGTGGCTTGCTCCACCTCGGTGGCCAGCGCCTTGATACCGTGCACGCTGGCGTGAACGTCGCGGTTGCCGAGCCCGGCTTCTCCAGTCGCTTCCTGGGTATCCCGCGCGGTATTTTCGGCGTGTCCGGCCACATCGGAGATGGTGGCGCTCATCTCGTTCATGGCGGTAGCGAGCTGGGCCAGCTGATCCCGCTGGCTGGTCACCGCCTGATTGGTCTGCTCGGCAGAGGCGGCGATGCGCAGGGCGGCATCCGCCACGTTGCGAGCCCCTTGGCTGGCTTCCAGCAGGGCGTGACGGATGGCATCGAGACTCTGGTTGGTACAGTGGGCGACCACTCCCAGCTCATCCTTGCCCTGTACCGGGATGCTCACCACCAGATCCCCCTTGGCGACCCGTTGCATGGCGTTGTTGATCTGGCTGAGGGGGGAGACGATGGAGCGGGTGATGCGCCAGCCCAGCAGCCCCATCAGCAGGGTCACAATGGCGGTGGCGCTACCCATCTTCATGTACTGGGCCCAGATGGTCTGCTGGATATCCTGCAGCAGCATGCCGGAACCGAGGATCCAGCCCCAGGGCTGATAGCCGGAGACCATGGAGAGCTTGTCGGCGGTTTCGCCCGATGGGCCTGTCCAGACATATTGCAGGGTGCCCTGTTTGCCCCCTTTGGCGATATCCACCATCTGATACCAGAACTGACCAGCGGTGGCGGCCCCCCCTTCACCCATCTTCTGGCCGACCAGTTCGGGGCGAATGGGGTGAACCACCATGGTGCGGTTCTCGTCGATGACGAATAAATAGTTGTTGCCATCAAAGCGGGTGTTGGTCAGCAGTTTACGCGCCTCCTGCTGGGCCTGTTCCATGGGCAGGGTGCTGGCCAGAAACTGGATCTGGCTCATGGCCTGGTCCAGCACGGCATTGAGCCGTGCCTCTCGCTCGCTCATCAGATTTCGCTGGAGCGCATTGGCCGAGATGAGCAGCAGCGAGACAAAACCGACAAACGCCAACGTGAGCAGCAAGATCAATTTGCGGCTCACGGTGATATCACCGAGCTTGAACATGATTAAACCCTCGTTATCCCGTTTTATGGTGGCTCTGTACCGCTGCAGCCAGTTCGTCAAAGTTAACAACTCATTTACTTTCAGCCGTTTGCCGACCGTTTCTGATGAGCGCTTGAACAACAGTATAGCCAGCAGACAGCGCTCCCCATTTTTTGGTAGCGTGTTCATGCGCATCCCTGCGCAATTTTTGCCAAAGAGTGTGAATCATTTGGCATTTCACTAAAAAAAGGAGTGGGCCCCGCTGCGGGTGACCCCATCACAAGAGGGAATTTATGAGTTCCATTGCCAGGAATTACTTCAACCAACTCAACGCCGACTATCTGCAGGTACACAGGTGCAAAGAGGATCTTTTCTGGTCCACTTATATGGGCACCAGCGACGATCAGGCCGGTTTTACCGCGGCCGAGCAAGCCTACAAGGCTTTTTGTGCCAATCCTGCCCGCCTGCCCGCGTTGCGGGAGATGCTGGCGCAGGCCGAAGAGGATGATCTCAAACGCGGCCTGCGGGGCTGGCTCGCCTTCTTCGAGTGCAATGTGATTGAAGATCCCACCGCTGCCGCCCTGATGGATGAGCTGGTGGCCGCCGAAGCTGAGCTGTTTGCCCGCCGCCGCGAGCTGAAACTGACACTGCTGGATGAGCAGGGCCAACGGGTCGCGGGTAGCCTGCCCGCCGCCAGCACCTCCCTTGCAGCCAGCCCGAGCGAGGCTGTGCGCCAAAGCGCACTCGCCATGTTCTACACCCTGGAGCAGTGGGTGGTCAGCAACGGTTTTCTCGAGGTAGTGGCGATCCGTAACCGCTTTGCCCGCGCCATGGGCTATCGCAATTACTTCGACTACAAGGTGCGCAAGAACGAACAGATGAGCCCGGATCAGCTGTTCGTCATCCTCGATGACTTTATTGCTCGCACCGACGCCCGGCTGCAGAAAAGCCTTGCCGAGCTGAAAGCGGCCAAGGGGGAGGCGGCCCTGCTGCCCCATAACCTGCGCTACGCCATCAGTGGTGATGTAACCCGCCAGCTCGATCCTTATGTGCCCTTCTCGCGGGCGCTGAAGGATTGGGTCGAGAGCTTCCGTCGTCTCGGCATCCAGTATCGTGGGGCGACCCTGACGCTGGATTTGTTGACCCGGGAGGGGAAATACGAGAACGGCTTCTGCCACGGCCCGGTGCCGAGCTTCTTCCAGCAGGGGGAGTGGGTGCCGGCGGTGGTCAACTTCACCAGCCTGGCTGATCCGGCGCAGGTGGGCAGCGGCTGGAGCGGCCTCAACACCCTGTTCCACGAGGGGGGCCACGCCGCGCACTTTGCCAATGTCACCGGCAACGCGCCCTGCTTCTCACAGGAGTTTCCGCCCACTTCCATGGCCTATGCCGAGACCCAGTCGATGTTCTGCGACAGCCTGCTGGACGATGCCGACTGGCTCAAACGCTACGCCAGAAATGCGGCAGGAGAGGCGATCCCCGATGCGCTTATCAAGGAGATGATCGCCGCCCGTCAGCCGTTTCGCGCTTTTAACGAACGTCAGATCGCGCTGGTGGCCTACTTCGAGCGGGATCTCTACGCCATGGATGAGGCTGAACGTACTCCCGAGGCTGTGCTGGCGCTGGCCCGCAAGTGGGAGCGCAAGATCCTCGGTGTCGAGAGCCCGCGCCCGCTGCTGGCCATTCCGCACCTCCTTAATCAGGAGTCGGCCTGCGCCTATCACGGCTACCTGCTGGCGCTGATGGCGGTGGAGCAGACCCGCGCTTACTTCCTCAAGCGCGATGGCTACCTCACCGACAACCCGCGCATCGGGCCGGATCTGGCCGCCCACTACTGGGGGCCGGGCAACGGCATGACTCATGATGAGACCCTGCGCAGCCTGACTGGTGAAGGCTTCAGTGCCGTGCCTCTGGCCGAGGCGTGCAACCTGAGCGCCGCTGAGGCGTGGCAACAGGCGCAAGCCTGCATGGCCGCAGCCCAGCAGCGCCCCGCGGCTGGCGAGGGAAGCCCGCTCGATGCCCATATCCGGGTGGTCCACGGCGCCGAGCTTATCGCCGACAACAACGAGTCGGAAACCCGCATGCTGGCCGACTTCGAGGCGTGGATCGTCAACCATTACCAACCGGTTTCAGCCGAATAATCCGCACAGCTCCCGGTGATCAGGCCGGGAGCTGTGCTTTTCATGGTTATTCGTTGTCGTAACCGTGGCAGACGCTGCCATATTATTGGCAGGTGCGCGACATAGTTTGTCGCCTTGCCGATTGGGTCCGCATTTTGCCATCAGATATGTATTCATATGAACATGAATAGGAATTGCAGGCTGCAAGATAGTAGATTCACTGAGTTACGCTCTTTTGTCTTTTCTGTTAATAGTGCTTTTTGTAGTCATCTTTGTGCATAAAGATTGATCCATTCAACTATCTGCTAGTTATTCTCATCTTTCCGGGTTGACTAAATTGTCCACAACTGCAAAATCGCCCACCTTGCCACCCCCGATGTGAGTCGGGCTCGGAAAGCTTCAGATCTCTTCCCCCCGAGATGGCTGAGCCGCACATGAAAATGGCGTCAGCTCTCAACTCTTTCTGCGCGTTCGCCTGCTTCATGCTATCCGTCGATAACGTTGACACTGCTGTTGTGCTGTCCGTGCAGGGCAATGCGCATCTCGCGACATTGCCTGAGTCTGCCGATGCATGACAACAGGCGGGTCCGTTTTATTGGCTTGGTATCTATTTGTCAGT
The DNA here is from genome assembly GCF_049172135.1 of Aeromonas sp. 603079. NCBI lineage: Bacteria > Pseudomonadati > Pseudomonadota > Gammaproteobacteria > Aeromonadales > Aeromonadaceae > Aeromonas > Aeromonas sp. 603079. The sequence goes on from NZ_JAAKPX010000005.1 coordinate 87,705, forward strand.
GAATGGAAAGAGGTTATTTCCCCATGATGAGCACGAGTGAACACCCCGGTCAGATTGCGCTGCTGGGAGGCTCGGTGGATCGTGTTGCCTTGCCACTTCTCGATCTGTCCTGCTGGGATCCATTGCAGCAGCCGGTATTACTGCTCAACCTGCCTGCAGATGAGCAGGACAGGGTATTGCAGGCTGTGCGGCGTGACCCGATACGCTATTTGCAGCCGGTATTTTGTGTTGTAAAGAGCCCGCTCTCTCCCATGTTGGCCGACGGTCTCCTGACACAGCTGGATGAACGGGCCTCTGACATGCTTGAACGGTTGGCGTTGTTGACCCCTCGAGAGCATCCGGATGACATGGAAAAGCTGGCTTGGTACAGCTGGCCTCGCTCCCATTTTCGCTTGTTGCCACGTTGGCAGGCTGGTTGCCGTCAGGGGTACAGCTATCCCCTGCTGGATTGCCTGCTGGGCAGCGAAGCAGGGGATGCCCTCCCGCAGCTGGTTGCAGAGCGTTTATTGCAGAGTGAGCAGCTGGTGGACCGGGTACGTCTTTGTCACAGTTGCAACTCGGCACATCTCAATTTTGTCGATGTGTGTCCCGAATGCGCTCATATCGCCATCCAGGCCAAGCCAGCTGTGCACTGCTTCACCTGCGGGCACGTGGATGATCAGGATGCATTCATGCGACAGGGTGTGCTGCGTTGTCCCAAGTGCGTCACGACTCTGCGTCACATCGGTGTTGACTATGACAGGCCCCTTGAGAAATTCCGTTGTTTGTCATGCCATGCCCGTTTTATGGAGGCTGCCGTCCAGGCGCGTTGCCATGAATGTGGCCAGGCGCACAAACCCGATGATCTGGTGGTTGCGCCCATCTATGAATATCGCATCGGCAAGCTGGCCCGCCACATCGCACGGGAAGGAACTCAACAACTGCATCTGCCGTTGACCTGGGGTACCCCTATGGCCATGGAGCACTTCCCCTGGTTGCTGCAATGGAACAACAGCTTGCTGCAACGCCATGGTGGCTGCCATACCTTGCTGGCTATTCGGGTTGAGCATCTGGCTGAGTTGCGGGCCGAGTTGGGCATGCTAAAGACTCAGCAGCGACTGGCCGCTCTGCTCAACCGTTTGCAAGCTCTATTCCGTGATACCGATGTCGTTTGCCAGTATGCCGATGACCGATTGTTATTGCTGTTGCCGCATACGGATGCCGACGACTGGCGCATTCTGCAGGAGCGCATTCAGGCATTGAATCTCATCGAGGGACTGGATGCTCTGACGCTGGCGGTGAAAGTACAACCTTTGCCCGCCCTGTTGGGCGACGATACAGCGGTATGGCTCGGCCAGTGGCTGGATGGAGATAGCCCGGATGCATGAGTGGATGAATACGGTGCACTACATCCTGATAGAGATACTGGGTAGCCTCCAGTTTTCTCCCCGGATGATTCTGTTGCTGTTGCCCATGTTGCTGTTGATGGAGGTGCCACTGATGGCGCTGACGTTGACCGGGATCCTGAAATGGTATGCGCGCCAGGTTCCCAGGGCATCTGAACTGCCGCGCGCTCGGCGCTGTCCCAAAGTGTCTTGCATCATCACCTGTTATGGGGAAGGTGAGGCGATCCGCTCCACCATATTGACGCTCAAGGAACAGCTTTATCGCGGTCAAATGGAAATCATTGCTGTGATTGATGGCGCCAAGGCCAACGCGCATACCTATCAGGCTGCGCTCAATTGTGTTCGTGAATTCGAGGGGTGCGAGAACAGAAGTTTGGTCCTGCTACCGAAATGGCAGAGGGGAGGCCGGGTCTCCACTCTCAATGCCGGTCTCTCCGCTGCGACTGGCGAGATAGTGATGAACGCGGACGGAGATACCTCCTTTGACAACAACATGATCGATGAGATCGTGGCTTGTTTCGATGATCCTGATGTGCCTGCTGTGGGAGGGGCATTAAGGGTGCGAAATCTGAACGATGGCGTACTGACCCGGATGCAGAGCATTGAGTACATGATCTCCATGCAGGGGGGCAAGACGGGACTGAGCGAGTGGAACCTCATCAACAATATCTCGGGAGCCTTCGGTGCGTTTCGTCGTGATTTTTTGCGCCAGATTGGTGGGTGGGATACCCATACCGCAGAAGATCTGGATCTGACAGTCCGTATTAAGCATTACCTCAAACGCCATCCGGCTTTAAAGATAGGGTTCGCCCCTCGTGCCATCGGTCACACCGATGCGCCCGCAGACGTGATCACGCTTGCCAAGCAGCGTTTACGCTGGGATGGAGATCTGCTGTTTCTCTATCTGCGCAAGCACAAGCTCTCCCTGACGCCGCGTATTCTGGGCTGGAAGACCTTTTTGTTTACCTTGATCTACGGGGTGGCGCAAAACGTGGTGCTGCCCCTGCTGGTCATGGGTTATAGCTGGTGGTTGGTGCTTAGCTATCCGGGGCAGTTTGTCGCTGCGTTGATGATCTGTCTCTATCTGGTTTACCTGTTTCTTACCCTGGTTAATTTCGCCGTGTTTTTGCTGGCTATATCTGAACGCCCGAAGGCAGATCTACGTCTGCTGCCATGGTTGTGTCTTTACCCGGTGTACACCTTGCTGATGCGCTTGTGGTGCGCCATCGCACTGTTGAATGAGATGTTCCGGCGCGGTCATGAAGAGAGCAGCATGGCCCCCTGGTGGGTATTAAAACGAGGAAATAAATTCTGATGAAAGTCACATTCAATCCCCCCAAGAAGCAGGATGCCACGTCGGATGAAGGGATCCGGGTATTGTATGCCCCCGCCAAGCGTGTCGCCTTCAAGGCTCGCTGGTATCTCATCCTGTTACTGGCATTCAGTCCCGTTATTATTCTGCTGTGGTATCTGGGGCGCGAGTGGTGGCTGACCCAGGCGCCAGCCATCATTACCACCGAGCCGCAACTGGTTGTTGCCAATGGGGATGGCTTTATTCGACACATCTACACGGCTCCCGGCCAGGGGGTGTCACAAGGCGATGCCCTGATGCAGTTCGAATCTCCAACCCTCAAGGCCAACATGGCGGAACGAAAAGCGCGCAGAGCGGCCATCGAATTGAGCAAGGCTGAGGCTGAACAGGCTATCTTGCGCAATCTGGACGAACAGATTGGTATTGCCGAACGGGGGAGCCGGGAGCAGGAGGTCATCTATCAGGAGTATGCCGGTTATAAAAAAGAGAAGCTGGTATCCAGTGCAGAGTACGCAACGGCCCTGCTGAATTGGACTCAGTCACGCATAGCTCTGCAGAAGGCAAGGGCAGAGAAGATAGCGCAGGAACTGCAAATCAGTGAGGACCAACTGACCGGACCGCTAGCCAGTGCTCGTCACTTGCTCGATCAGGAGCTGACCGAGATGGAAGCGATGGCGTACCATCAACAGCCAAGAGCTCCGGCGACTGGCAAGGTTTCAGATGTGCTGGTACAGGAGGGGGACTGGGTATTCTCGGGGGCTCCTCTGGCACTTATCTCGAAGCGAGAAGACCCGCTGGTGATAGCCTATGTGCAGCCCAAATATCTCTCTTCAATGGCTCCTGGACACAAGGCTGTCGTCAAGCTGCCCAGCGGGGAGCGTCTGGCTGCCAGGGTCGCCAGACAGGTCGAGCTGGCGGACAAGTTGCCGGCTCAGTTAGCCGCTCCGTTTGAAGGGGAGAAAGCAACCCTCAAGGTCGCACTCTCGCTGGATGAAAAATTACCCCCGAACCTGCAAGTGGAAGGGTTGCCGGTGACCGTGTTGTTTGATTGACGTCTATGGCGTTGTGATCCTGAATCGCAACGCCTTCTTTTGGGTTTCGGCCATAAAAGGTGGCTGGTGTATGGAAGCCCGCGATTGCCTCTCCCTTTTTCATTCATCAATGACTTTATTTCCGCAATGCTCGCAGATGGCATGTCGTTCAAAGCGATCCATGTTGGCCAGAAAGGGGCCGGCGGCCCAGCCGGTAATGAAGTCCTTGATAAAGGCTTTGCGCTTTTGCGCCGGTGTCAGCTGCTGGCCAAAGGATTTGTCGACCAGTACCACGACATGGTTGGTTTCGCGCTGACAACTCGGGCAGACGCGTTGTTCGGTGGATGAAAGCAAGGGGGACTCCTTGTCCGGAAGAGTGGGCAGCAGGTTTTCCGCCGCAGATATGTGTCGTCCCCATTTGATTCCTTTTGCAGGCGGGTCGTCAATCACGGCAGAGGTGGATTTTGCGCTATTCCCCATGAAGAGAGGGCCAGTCAGCAAGGGTGACCAGAGGGGCCAGCGGGCCCCTCTGCTGTTGCCGTTTGTCACACATTGCCACACAAGCTTCCCCCTCTGGCAAAGTCTTGTGACCGGACGGGTGTGTAATGGTGCCATCAGCAGGGAGATGAGGCCCTGCCGCGATGGAACCAGGGAGCATGTTATGACGAACAAATGGATGTGGTGGCTGTTGCCACTGCTGGCGGTCGGGGTCTGGTGGCTCGGTTATGCGGGGGATGCCAACGGGGTGTGGCCCTGGCGCCATGAGATGTTGCTGCTGACGGGTCTGCTGGGGATGACCTATATGGCCATTTCGCTGTTGCTGGCGTTGCGTCTGCCGCAGTTGGAAGTATGGTGTGGCGGTCTGGACCGGATGTTGCGATTGCACCGCCAGACGGCCATCGGCGGCGCATTGGCACTGACCGTTCACTGGCTGCTGGTGGAGGCGCCGAAGTGGGCGGTCTCGGCGGGTTGGCTGAGTCGTCCCGCGCGGCGTGGGGCCAGCGGTGCTGGGGCTGATGCAGGCAATGGCATCTCGCTCCATGCCCTTGGCAATAACTTGGGGGAGTGGAGTTTCTATCTGCTGATCGCGCTGGTGGTGGTGAGCTTGCTGGCGCTGGTGAGTTATGGCCGCTTTCGGCTGATCCACCGGCTGGCGCCGCTCATCTATCTGGCGGGTTGGGGGCACGGGCTCTGCCTGCTGCCTCAGGTGGGAGCCATGACGCCTGTTGGGGTATCGATCTGGTTGATCGGCGGGATCGGTGCTATCGGGGCCCTCTACTCCCTGTTGGGACAAGTGGGGGCGCGGGATCGCCATCCAGGCCGGGTCGTTGCGGTGCGCACGCTGGCGGATCACACCTGCGAGCTGACCATGCAGCTGGAGCGGCCGCTCGCCCATTACCGCCCGGGCCAGTTTGCCTTCTTCGAGTTTGACGCCAAGGAGGGGCCGCACCCCTTTACCCTGGTGCGGGTGTCAGCGGATCGGCGCCAGCTGGTGATCGCGGTGCGGGCGCTCGGGGATCATACCCGTCAGCTGGTGGCAGAGGCGCGCGCCGGGGATGGGGTGGTGGTGACCGGGCCCTATGGCGCCTTTGTCGCCCCGCAAGGGGGAGGTAGAGCCCTCTGGCTGGGGGCCGGGATCGGTATCACACCGTTCGTCGCCTGGCTGGAGGGGTTGGCTGCCCGTGGGGAGCGCAGCGAGGGGATCACCCTGATCCAGTGTGCGCCGGATCTGGCAGGCGCCGTCTACCACCGGCGGTTGGCCGAGCTCTGTCATCGCACCGGCGTGCGCTATCAGCTGCATCTGGACAAGGCGGCCGGGCGGCTGGATCTTACCCGCATCGCGCAGGATGCGCCCGAGCAGGTGTGGTTTTGCGGGCCGGAGGGGATGGCAGATGCCCTGACCCGGCTGTTGCCGGACGGGCATCTGCATCGCGAGCTGTTTCGCTTTCGTTGAGCTCGATGGGCGCCGTTATTTGGCGCTGGCTGGCAACTGCTTGAGGGCGGCTTGTACTGCCGCCTCCAGTTGCGGGTCGCGCCCGGCCACCATGTCGGCGGGAGTGAGGGGCACCTGCAGATCCGGGATCAGCTCCTGATTCTCGTAGAAGGAGCCGTCCGGTTTGCGCAGCCCCAGGGTCGGAATGCCGTAGGAGAGGCCCGGGATCAGCCGGGAGTCGTGACTGTAGACCATGGTGCCGGTGCCGGGCACCGGATCGCCGACGATGGGGCCGACCTTGAGGGTGCGGTAGTACTCGGGGAAGGCGGAGCCTTCCGAGTAGCTGCCAGCGTTCACCAGCACCACCGAAGGCTTGGTCCACTGGCGAGTGGCGGCGTCGGTTTCACCCTTGCCCTGACGGGGCCAACTGCTGGCCATCCCCTTGGCGCTGCCGCTGCCGGTCAGAAACTCCACCAGGGTATTGGCGAGATAGCCACCGCTGTTGAAGCGGACATCGACGATCAGCGCCTCGCGATTGCGCTGTCTGCCGAGGGCATCCGCCACCACTGCATCGTAGACCTCGCTATTCATTGCTGGCAGATAGACATAGCCGACCCGTCCTCCGCTCAGCCTGGCCACCAGCTCCCGCCGTTTATCAATCCAGCGATCCTGTTGCAGCTGGTACTCCTGCTGCTTGTCGATGGCGGTGAGCACCACCTCGTCAGTTTGCTTGTTGCCCTCCTGCTGGAAGGTGAGGGCAAGCCGGGCGCCAGCCTGATGGTTGAGGGCCCGATCCTGCTCGGCCAGATTGGCAATCGGGATGCCATTGATGGCGAGCAGGCGGGCGCCCGAGGAGATATCGCTCTCCTGATCCAGCGGGCCGCCAGAGAGCAGGGCGGTGAGCATCACCCCTTGCTCGCCATCCTGCCAGTAGGCGCCCAGGCTGGCGGTCTCGTCCGCCATGCGCGGGAAGGGGGCGGGGCCGCTGCCCCAGGTGTGGGAGACATTGAGCTCGCCAGCCAGCTCCGCCAGCAGGTTGCCAAAGTCCCGCGGGTTGCCGATGCCCGGCAGCAGGCGGCGGTAAGCGGCGACATAGCTCTCCCAATCTACCCCGTTCATATCGTCCAGATAGAACTCGTCCCGGGTGAGCCGGGCGATCTGATCGAAGGCGGCGGTCATGCGTTCCTGCCAGCGGCTGGTGGGCTGCAAGGCGAAGGGGGCGCTGTGGATCTCGCCTGAGTTGAGGTCGATGCGGGTGATCTCCCCCTCCCGAACCAGGGTGGCGAGGGTGGCTTGCCGGTTGAGGCTGGCCAGTACCGGGCCTGGCTGTTCGGCAAACAGCACCCGGGTATCACCTTTGCGCAGATCCCGGGCATAACCTTTGATCTCGCTCTGATCACCGTCGCCAGCCTCTTCGACCAGATAGATCAGCTGGTCGCCGATGATGCGGCTGGCGAGCAGGGTGCCGGTGGGTTGCAGCAGCAGTGCTTCGCGATGGTTGAGACGATCGCTCTCAAAGCCGTATCCCCCTTTCGGCGGCTCCAGTTCGGCAATGGCATCGGCTCTGGCGGCGCGGCTGCTGTAAATGCCGAGCAGGTTGGTGACGAGGGGTTCGCTATCGGGCCCCAGTGCGCCAAACCGGGTCGATTGCCAGTAGAGAATGGCGCCATCCTGACTCCAGCCCGGTTGTCCATCCTGATAGCCGTTGAGGCTGACATTGACCGGTTTGGCCTTGGGATTGGCCGTATCGATCACCGCGATCTCCTGCTCTGCCGCATCGGGGCGGAAAGTGAGCGCCAGATGGCGTGAGTCGGGGGCAAAGGCGAGATGTACCTCGTGGCGCGATGGGTTGAAGCTGGCAGGCACCAGCTCCCGCTGCTTGTTGTTCGCCAGATCGAGCTGGTGGATGGCCTGGCCATCCACCACGAAGGCGAGCTGCTTGCCGTCGGGGGAGAGCACCGGACGGCTGATCCCCTTGTCGGGAATGGCCAGCAGCAGACTCTCGGTCAGAGTGCCGGGATCGCTGAACAGCAGCTCCGGATCACCCTTGCGCAGGCGATAGAGGGCGGCGTGCCCCTGCTGCTCCGACAGATAGATGAGGGCGCGGCCCTGCTCGGCGAAGAGGGGGTTGGACTGCTCGCTCGGATCGCGGGTCAGCTGGCGCACCCGCTCCCGCTCGGGGTCGACGGCAAACAGGTTGCCCTCGCTCACCAGGATCAGCTCATCCGCCTCTTCGCTGACCAGCGCTTCGTCTGCCAGGGTCAGGGCCTCGCTCGCCTCATCCGGCGCGCTCGCCACTTGCGGGGTGAGGGTCAGCTTGCGTGGCTCGCTGCTACCGGCGTCGAGGCGATAGAGTTCACCCAGCCATGACCAGACCAGATCGCCATTGCGAGAGGCGCTGAGCCCCCGCACCGGATGGCCCTGATAGTGGGTCAGCTGTTGCTCCTTGCCGTTGGCGAGATCCCGGCGCCAGACGTTGAAATCGCCGCTGCGCTCGCTCAGGTAAAAGAGGGTATCTCCCTTGTCGCTCCAGACCGGATCGGTGGCCGCAATCCGATCTTCGGTCAGTTGCTTATGCTGCTTGCCATCAAACAGCCAGAGGCGGGAGACGGCAAATGAACGCTGGTGTTTGCGAAACGGTTGATCCATGGCTGGCATCTGATAGGCCAATCTGGCACCGTGCGGACGCGCCAGAGTGGCAGGTAGCGGCAAGTCCGCTTGCAGCATTCCGCCACTAACCGGCGTCCAGTAGAGCGCGCCCCACTGAACCCCTTCCGCGATGAAGTGATCGGCTGTAGCCGAGCCCGGGCGCTGGCTGCTCAGCAGCAGCCGTTTGCCATCGGCGCTGAAGGCTTGCGGCAGATCGGTGCGCGAATCGCGGGTGAGGCGCACCATCTCGCCGCCGTTGGCGGGTACCACGAACACATCTTCGTTGCCGTAGAGATTGGCGGCTAAGGCGAGCTGTTTGCCATCCGGTGACCAGATTGGCCGCTGGCTCAGGTAGTCGCTGCCGGTGAGCGCCGTGGCGGGGCCACCCTCGGCACTGGCGACAAAAATGCGCCCCTGCCAGGTGAAGGCAAGCTGCTTGCCATCGGGGGAGAGGGCGGGCTCGCGCAGCCAGAGCGCATCGGCGGCGACACTGGCGGGTAGCCAGAGCAGTGCGCTGACCAGCAGCAGGCGGGTCAGCGAAGAGTTCGGCAAGAAGTGCAGAGGCATGATGTCATCCTGAATCAGGTTCAATTGTTACATATTTACCGATCTGCGGCATCATGGCTAGCCAGAAAGTGTAAGCTATGTTTTTGTTTTTATTGTCAATTAGTCATGTTTGCGCAGGTCGTTCATGGACCATTCACCGTTCGCAGCCAAGATATGTTTTATTGGGTCTATTGAGTATTGATGGCGATCCAATATCATGGCGCTCGCTCGCCAACGGGCGAGCCTATTCAGATGATGTGACAACCATAAAAAGCCCTGCCAGAGGCTTGTCGAGGGATGGAATGAGAGCCGTATTGTTGTGTGTGCTGGGGCTGTGGCCCGCGCTGAGTTTTGCCTTTACCGAAAAAGCCGATTTGGTGGTGGTCAAGAAGTCTACCTACAGCCTCACCCTGATGAAGGATGGCAAGGAACTGAAGCGCTACTGGGTTGCACTGGGCCCGGCTCCCAAGGGGCACAAGCAGCGGGAAGGGGATCAACGTACCCCGGAGGGGCGCTACACCCTGGATTACAAGAAGAGCAACTCCGGCTTTTATAAAGCGATACATATCAACTACCCGAATCTGGACGATATCAAGCGCGCCAATGAGTTGGGGGTGAACCCGGGTGGCATGATCATGATCCATGGTCAGCTTAACCGGATGGGTAACCGTCGGGTACAGCCCTCCAACTGGACCAACGGTTGTATTGCGGTACTTAACCACGAGATGGATGAGCTCTGGAATGCCATTGACCCGGGTACGCCCATCATCATCGAGCCCTGATCCGCACAACGGGGGCCTTGTCGGCAGACAAGGCCCCCGTTCTGTTCTGGTTGTGATCCCCTTTAACGGATGTCTTTTTGAGACATTCGCATTGTTGTGAATGTCACTTCAAAAAAAGCCTGTAAATGGTAAGGATATGGGTTCTATCCGTGAAGGAGTGTCCCATGTCTTTGATCGAAACCTGTCAGCGCATCGTGCGCGATCCCCATCTCTCCGCTGCCCAGAAGAGCCACGCACTGGCGCTGGCCGCCGAGAATGCGTTGCCCTACCCCGACCTGCCTGCCGCAGTCGCCGAGGCGATGGAGCAGGGATTTATCTGCGACATGTTCGAAGGGCATGCCCCCTACAAGCCGCGTTATGTGCTGCCGGACTATGAAAAATTCCTGACTCAGGGCTCTGCCTGGCTGGAGCTGACGGCGCCGCAGGATTTCGACGAGGCGCTCAACGCCCTGCGCATCCTCTATCACCATGTCCCCTCCGTCACCGGCATGCCGGTCTGGCTGGGACGGCTCGACCATCTGCTGTTGCCGTTTGTCGGCGAACTGGATGACGAGAGCCTCTATCGCAAGCTGAAGGGGTTCTGGGTCTATCTGGATCGGGTGCTGCCGGACGCCTTCATGCACGTCAACATCGGGCCTGATGACAACCGCATCTGCCGCCTGATCCTGCGCATCGACAACGAGCTCAAGCAGGTGGCGCCGAACCTCACCTTCTTCCACGATCCGGAGCAGACCCCGGACAGCCTGCTGCTGCAGGCGGTGAAGAACATCGCCGAGTGCAGCAAGCCGCACATCGCCAACTACCCGATCCATCGCGATACCTTTGACCAGCGTGGTTTTGGCATCGTCAGCTGTTACAACGCCTTGCCGCAGGCCGGTGGCGCCAATACCCTGGTGCGCATCTCCCTCAAGCGGGTCGCCGAGCAGTGCCAGGGGATCGATGACTTCCTCGGCTGCCTGCTGCCCCACTACTGCCGTCTGGCCTCCCAGTTGATCGAAGCGCGGGCCGCTTTCTTGCATCAGGAGTCCGGCTTCTTCAACAGCTTCCTGGTGAAAGAGGGGCTGCTGGATGAGGATCGCTTCGTCCCCATGTTCGGCATCTACGGCATGGCGGAAGCGGTCAATATCCTGATGGATAAAGAGAATCTGCCGGATCGCTATGGTCACGGCGAGGAGGCGAACCAGCTTGGCTATCGCATCTCGGCCCAGCTCTCGGAATATGTCACTGCGACGCCGCAAACCCATGCCTGGGGTGGTCGCGCCCTGCTGCACTCGCAAGGTGGCCTCAGCATCGATGTGGCAGTCACCCCCGGGGTGCGCATCCCCTACGGGCAGGAGCCGGATCCGGCCAGCCATGTGCTGGCGCTGGCGCCGCACCACACTTATTACCATTCGGGGATCAGCGAGATCCTCACGCTGGATCCCACCATCCGCCAGAACCCGCAGGCACTGCTGCAGCTCTGCAAGGGAGCGCTTGCCATCGGCATGCGCGAGTTCACCGCCAACGTGGCCGACAGCGATCTGGTGCGGGTGACCGGCTACATGATCCGCAAGAGCGACGTGGCTCGCTTCGCAGAGGAGGGATCGCGCTTGCAGACCACCTGTCTCGGTGCCGAGGCGAGTGAAGTGACCGCCATTCGTCAGCGGGCTCCGCGGGTAGTCGCCCACGAATCGACCATCGGCGAGTATTGAGTTCGCACCGATGGCTGATGTCTTGCCAACACGCAGCGCTCTGGTGAGCAGGGTGCTGTCGTTCTCCTGTGTCGACGGGCCGGGCAACCGGCTGGTGTTGTTTCTGCAGGGGTGCAACTTTCGCTGCCCCGGCTGCCATAACCCGCACACCATAGGGCTGTGCGACGATTGCGGCGACTGCCTTGCGGTCTGCCCGAGCGGTGCCCTCTCTCTGGATGAGGGTCACTCTGGCGAGCACAGAGTGCGCTGGCAGGCGGCGCTCTGTACCGACTGCGACGCCTGTCTGGATGTCTGCCCGCGCAGTGCCAATCCCAAGACCGCCAGCATGACGGTGGCCGAGGTGCTGGCCCTGCTGCGCCGCTACGGCCCATTGCTGAGCGGGATTACCGTCTCAGGCGGTGAGGCGACTACTCAGCTCCCCTTCGTGGTTGCGCTCTTTACCGCCATCAAGGCCGCGCCGGATCTGGCCCATCTCACTTGCCTGCTAGACAGCAACGGCTCGCTGGCCGAGAGCGGTTGGCTGCGGCTATTGCCGGTGCTCGATGGTGCCATGCTCGATCTCAAGGGGTGGCGTGACTCGGTACACCTCTCGCTGACCGGTTACAGCCGCGAACGGGTGCTGGCATCGCTGCAACTGCTGGCAAGTCACAGCAAGCTGACCGAACTGCGGCTGCTCCACGTGCCGGGCAAGAGCGATTTTCTGGATGCGAATGGTGAGCTGGACGCGGATCTCGCCGCCTTCTTGCAGCAGCTGGGGCCTGTGCCCATTCGCCTCAATGGCTTTCGCCACCACGGGGTACGGGGGGAGGCGAGGTTTTGGCCAGAGGCGACCCGCAGCGAGCTGGAGTGGCTGGCGAGTCGGTTGCGTGCTGCGGGAGTGGGGGCGGTGACCTTGCCACCGCTGATCTAAAGAGGTCTGATCGATTCCCTTGCTGTGTAGTAAAAGCACACAACTGTGACTTCTGTCTATTGGAGGGGGCCTTGGGGCTCGTTATGATATTGCCCATCCGTCCCTCCTCCATCACAGATAAATCATGAGTGAAAGCAATGCGTTATATCGGGTTCAGTTTATTTGCCACAACGAGCGCTATGAGGTTTATGTGCGCGAGGTGAATCAGGGCCAACTGTTTGGATTTATCGAGATCGCCGATTTTGTCTGGGACAACCACACGGCGCTTATCGTCGATCCCAGCCATGAAAAGCTCAAGAGCGAATTTGCCGATGTGCGTCACACCCTTATCCCCATGCATCAGGTGTTGCGCATCGATCAGGTGAAAAAGCAGGGGGCTGCCCGCATCACGGATCTGGGTAGCAATGTCGCCTCTTTCCCCAGTCCCATTTATACCAAACGTCCCTGATCCCTCATTGCCATGGATGTTTCGCCGTGGCGAAACATCCATCTCTTCTCGCTGTCACCTGGCTCAGGGCTCGACCAGCTCGCGACCCAGTTGCAGGATCCGCTGGCGGAACCAGTGGCGGGCCGAGCCATCACCGGCCGGGCCATACCAGACCAGACTGTGACTCACTTTGCCGTAATCGAACGGTGCCGGACGTAGCTCCAGATCCGGCTGGCTGGCGATGCATGCCGCCCAGCCACCGATGGCGGTGAGGATCAGATCGGTCTGGGGCAGCAGGGCAGCTGCGCTGGCAAAATCGGGCAGGGTGGCGCCAATCTGGCGACGCACCTGTTGCTGGGCAAGGCTCTGCTCGAAGAAGGGGTTGGCCAGCTCCTGATCCCGGATGGCGATATGGCGCCAGCTCAGGTAGGCATCGAGATCCCAGGGCTTGGCCAGCGCCGGGTGGTCTTTGCGCAGCAGACAGACCAGTTTCTCTTCCCGCAGGGTCTCCCACACCAGCCCAGGCTGGCGCGGTAACGGCTGGCTCTGGTCATGGGGCAGGATCACGAAGTCGAGTTTGCCCGCTGCCAGCGCCTCCAGCCCCTGCTCATCCTTGTTCCAGATCTCCGGCACCATGCCCGGGACTTCTTTCATCAGCTGACCCAGAATGGGGCCCACCGGCCAGGTCATCACGCTCTCGCGCAATCCCAGCCGCAAGCAGCCCTGCCACTGCTGGGGGTTGAAGGCATTCTGGCGAGTGAGGCCGTTCAGCTCCCCCAACAACCGGTGCAGGGTGGGAGCCAGTCGCTCGGCCATGGGGGTGAGCAGCAGCTGGTTGCCCTGGCGGTAGAGCAGTTGATCCCCCAGCAGACCCCGCAGCTGGTTGAGGGTCTTGCTAACGGTGGAAGGCGTGGTGCATAGCCGCTCGGCGGTGCGGGTGACGCTCTGGTTGTCGAGCAGCAGATGCAGGGTGACCAGATGGCGACCTCCCAGCCGAGAGAGTGCGATCAGATCCATAAGTACTCCACAAGCGAAGGGAAGAGACAAGACAAAAAAGCCCCGCCAAAGCGGGGCTGGTGCGGATTAGCCCTTGAGCACCGCGGCCATGGCGTCGGCTACGTAGTCGACGTTGCGACTGTTGAGGCCCGCCACGCACATGCGACCGGATCGCACCAGATAGACGGCGAACTCCTCGCGCAGCCTGTCCACCTGCTCCGGGGTGAAGCCGGTGTAGCTGAACATGCCGCGCTGGTTGATGAAGTAGCTGAAGTCGCGGCCCGGCACCTTGGCGCTCAGCACCTCGAACAGCTTCTGGCGCATGGCCTTGATGCGGGTGCGCATCTCGGTCACTTCGTCGACCCACATGGCGTGCAGCTCGGGCTGGCTCATCACAGCCGCGGTGATCTGGCCACCGTGGGTGGGCGGGCTGGAGTAGTTGCGACGCACGGTGGCCTTCATCTGACCCAGTACGCGGCTGGCTTCTTCGGCATCCTTGCAGATGACCGACAGGCCGCCGCACCGCTCGCCGTAGAAGGAGAGGTTCTTGGAAAACGAGTTGCTGACGAAGAAGCTGACCCCTGCGGCCACCATGGCGCGAATGGCGTAGGCATCCTCTTCCAGTCCGTCACCGAAACCCTGATAGGCGATATCCATAAAGGGGATCAGGTTCTTCTCGACCACCAGCGCGATCACCCGATCCCACTGGGCGCGGGAGAGATCCACCCCGGTCGGGTTGTGGCAGCAGGGGTGCAGCAGCACGATGCTCTTGGCCGGCAGAGTGCTCAGGCAGTCGACCATCGCATCGAACTGCACGCCGCCGGTGGCCGCATCGTAGTAGGGGTAGTCGTGCACCTTGATGCCAGCTCCCTCGAACATCGCCTTGTGGTTGTCCCAAGTGGGATTGCTGACCCACACCTCGGAGGTCGGGAAGTAGCGCTTGAGCAGATCGGCGCCGATCTTCAGCGCGCCGGAGCCGCCGATGGTCTGGATGGTGGCGATACGTCCCGCCTTGACCGCTTCATGGTCGGCACCAAACAGCAGGTGTTGCACTGCGGTGCGGTAGTTGGCGGCGCCTTCCATCGGCTGGTAGGGGCGCGGGGCAGGGGCGGCGGCGCGCTGGGCTTCGGCCTGCTGTACCGAGGCCAGCAGCGGAATGCGGCCCTGCTCGTCGTAATAGAGGCCGATCCCCAGGTTCACCTTCTGCTCGCGGGTGTCTTTGTGGAAGGTCTCGACCAGGGTCAGGATAGGGTCGCCAGCATAGGCATCGACGTGTTCAAACATGGGGGATCCTTGAAATTGACTGTCCAGTAAAACCGGCGGTCAGCCGGGCTGGACATCATGGCGCAAAGCTGGCGGTGGCTCAAGCCCGAAAGGGACGGGGGCTGGCGGGCAGACGCCACACAGCCGTAAACGGAATGATGCGGGGTCGCCCGCAGCCTCATTCACCGGTCCTACTTCAGATAGGATCGCAATACCCGCACTACTTGATCCAGATCTTCCAGCCGCTCGGCCGGGGTCGCCTCTTCGGCACCCAGATGCTCACGCATGTGCCCTTCCAGCACCTCCAGCATCAGGCCGTTGACGGCACCGCGAATGGCCGCGATCTGCTGCAAAATGGCGGCGCAGTCGCTCTCCTGCTCCAGCGCGTGCTCCAGCGCACCGGCCTGTCCCTTGATGCGACGTACCCGTGCCAGCAGCTTCTTTTTACCGTGAATGGTGTGTGACATGCAGGATCCTCTCGATCAATAAAAATATACTGGGGTATAGTATATTGCATTGTCGTCCTCAGGAGAAATCCATGTCATCCCTTGCCTCATCCCACTGCCACCAACCCGTCGTCCACGAAGGGAATCCGCTGGCCGAACAGAAGACTCGCTGGGCCGTGCTGCTGACCGTCATCATGATGGTGGCGGAGATCGGCGGCGGCTGGTTCTACAACTCCATGGCGCTGCTGGCCGATGGCTGGCACATGAGTTCCCACGCGCTGGCGCTCGGCCTCTCGGTGCTGGCCTACCGCGCCGCCCGCCACTTTGCCCGCGACCACAGATTCAGCTTCGGCACCTGGAAGATCGAGGTGCTGGGTGGCTTCACCAGCGCTCTCCTGCTGGTGGGGGTGGCCGGGCTGATGCTGTTCGAGTCGGTGTTCAGGCTGCTCGATCCCAGCCCGATCCACTATCAACAGGCGATCGCCATCGCGCTGGTGGGGCTGCTGGTGAATCTGGCCTGTGCCTGGCTGCTCAAGGATGATCACGGCCATCATCACCACGGCCATGGGCATGACCACCATCATGGGCATGACCACCATCATGGGCATCACGACCACGATCATCATGACCATGACGATCACCACGGCCATCAGGATCTCAACCTGCGTGCCGCCTATATCCACGTGCTGGCGGATGCGGCCACTTCCGTGCTGGCGATCCTGGCACTGGTGGGGGGCATGCTGTGGGGGGCCGACTGGCTGGATCCCCTGATGGGCATAGTGGGGGCCGTACTGGTGGCGGTGTGGGCCTGGGGTCTGCTGCGCGACTCCGGTCGGGTGCTGCTGGATGCCGAGATGGATACCCCGTTGGTGGGTGAGATCCGTGAGGTGATTGCCGACCTGCCGGATGCCGAGATCCGCGATCTGCACGTCTGGCGGGTGGGCCAGCAGCAGTATGCCTGCGTGCTCTCCCTGCTGATGACTGCGCCTGTCTCCGCCAGCGAGATCCGCGCGCGGTTGGCGATACATGAAGAGCTGGTCCATGTGACCATAGAGATAGCCACTCCATAGCCAGATTTATGGCTGTCTATGCCAGATAGCGTGCAACTTGTACTCTGCAACACGAGTAAATCGAAGCAGTTTTTTCTGGGGAGGCCTGTGGCAGGCACGTGCTGACTATGTGCCTGGTACAAGCCTCACCGGGGCTAGGGGTGAGATGTGACGGTTTGAGTTAACGTTCGAAGAAGCGATAGAGGTGTTCTACCTGCATCGGGCAGTCAGCTACCAGATGCACATGATCGCGGGCCTGTTCGACCGTATCGAAACTGACCGGGCAGCCGAGGGTATCGGTCAGCTCGTAGAGAGCGCCATCATTGCCTCTGAATTCGATGATCCAGCCGGGGATGGCCACGTCGTGGAGTATTTCGGCCTCTTGCAGGATCTGTTGTTGATAGAGCTTGCGAAGTTCACTGACTGTCATGATGCTCTCCTGTGAAGGGGGATTCAGCTCCAGTCTATGCCTCTCTTTGTGCGGACGGCAACCGGATCATCCCCGCAGGACCTCCCAGGCCCAGCGGATGCGGATAAAGGTCTCGGCATTGCCACCCCGATCTGGATGGTGCTGCAATGCCAGCTCCCGCCAGCGGCGGCGGATCGCCTCCTGACTCGCCCCCTCATTCAACCCGAACAGGGCCAGCGCCTCGGCTTTGTGCCCCTCACCGTCATAAGCGCGCCAGAAGCGGTTGAGCAGGGCTTCAACTTCGGCACGGTCGGTCTGCCAGAACACCTGCCAGTCGAGATAGTAGCTACGCAGATTTTCGCCAAGGGCAAAGCCGTGGTTGGCCTCCTGATTCCCGGCCAGCGGTTCGAGCCGGATATCCAGGGTGCTGATTACCAGCCACCATCCCTCTTGCCAGAGCTCGGCCTGCAACTGGTAGAGGGCGTTCATGATCAGGAAGTTGACCCGAAACAGCTGTAGTTGCTCATCGTCAGCCAGTACCGGAATTGCCCCCTGCTGGCGCAGGGAGGCCATTAGCTCGTGCACCTTGTAGCTGCCCGCCGCCTGTTGCAATAGCACCAGCAGAGGGGCGATCAGCGGATTGTGGTTGGCTTCGCTCATGCGGCACCCTGCTCTCTGGGTGGCTGCAGGGCGATCAGCAGCTCACCCGCCTGCGGGGTGACAGGGCCGGTAACGATCTGGGGCTTGCCCTTGCCATCCATGATGAACAGCGGGATGGCGCCGGGATTGGCGGTCTGATACTGGGCCCAGTCGAACGTCTCGCTCAGGCGGGTCGCCTTGATCTGGCCGCCCCGGCTCAGCAGGCTGCTCAGCTTGGCATAGTTGATGTCGGGGCCGAACAGGTTCTGGCGAGCGCGAAAGGTGGCGCTCTCCCGGTTGGCCTTGCCGTGCTGCTCGCTGGATCGCAGGGAGTAGACCTGCTCCTCGCCGTAGAGGTGGGCAAAGTGCAGCACCCCGAGGGCGTTGTTGTGGCGGTTGGGGGAGAGTGCCAGCACGGTACTGATGCTGGTAAGCGGCAGGTGCAGCTCGGCATGTTCCGACTGGGGGTTGCCGAAGTAGCAGGGGAGGTTGCTCATCCGCGCCTGTTTGCAGAACTCCCAGGCGGGATCGCAGAGCTGTACCGGCACCCCCTGATCCGCCAGCGCCTTGCCAATGGCCCGCGCCACCGAGTTGGCCCCTATGATGAGCCAGGTGTTGGGGGCGCTCTGGCGCATCTTGAGCAGGCTGGCCAGCGGTGCCGAGGTGAGGCTCTGCAACACCACGGTGGAGATGATCACCGCAAATACCAGCGGTACCAGCTTGTCGGCATCGGGGATCTCGGCCTGATGCAGGCTGATGGCAAACGAGGCACTGACTGCCGCCGCGACTATGCCACGCGGGGCGATCCAGCTCAGCAGGGCGCGAGCTCGCCAGGAGAGATCCGAGCCCCAGGTCGAGACCAGAATACAGAGCGGACGCGCCACGAATTGCACCACGCAGAGCAGCGCCAGCACCATGGGGCCGAGTTGCCAGAGCTGGGCCAGATCGAGGCGCGCTGCCAGCAGGATAAACAGGCTGGAGATAAGGATGACCGCGAGATCCTCCTTGAACGCCAGCACCTCCTCCAGATCCAGCCCCTCCTGATTGGCGAGCCAGATGCCGAACACGGTCACCGCCAGCAGACCGGACTCGTGGCTCAGCCAGTTGGAGAGGCTGAAGGTGAGCAGCACCAGCGCCAGCACGCCGAACTTGTGCAGGCTGACCGGTAGCCAGTCCTTGCGAATGAGCAGGGTGGTGAGCCAGCCTGCTGCCACCCCGATCAGGGAACCGACCAGCACTGTCTTGCCCAGCGCCAGCAGGGTATGGCTGATGAGATCTCCCTGACTGCCGAGGCGGACCGCCTCGAACACCAGCACCGCAAACAGGGCGCCGATAGGGTCGATGACGATCCCCTCCCAGCGCAGGATGCGGTCCACCTCCCGGGTGGGGCGGATCACGTTGAGCATGGGGGCGATCACCGTCGGGCCCGTTACCACCAGTACCGCGCCGAGCATGGTGGCGACCCGCCAGTCCAGCCCCAGCAGGAAGTAACCGGCGCTGCCGATGACGGCGAAGCTGACCAGCATGCCGGTGGAGCAGAGATTGCGCACCACCTTGCCGATCCCCTTGAGCTCGGCCAGATGGAGGGTCAGCGCCCCCTCGAACAGGATGATGGCCACCGACAGGGAGACCAGCGGAAACAGCAGATCCCCGAGCAGGGCATCGGGGTCGAGCAGTCCGCTGACCGGGCCCAGAGTCAGGCCGGTGAGCAGCAGAAACAAGATGGCGGGCACCCGCAGCGACCAGGCGAGCCATTGGGCCAGTACGGAGACCAGGGCGATCCCGGCCAGAGAGAGGGCAATCATGCAGACCTCGATTCAGGCAGTGAGTATGGAGCTAGTGTAGTGGCTAAGTTGGTCAGATTGACACCCGAAGGAGCGAGCATCATGGCCGGGATGGGGAGATGTGCGACAGTCGGCGTCATGGTGGCTGGCGGTGGTGTGCAGGGCGCCAGCCAGACGCCAACCGTGGTGATGGGGTGGCCTTGGGGCCGGATTAGATGGGGCTCTCCTTGTGGAGCTCGCCGACACAATCGGCCAGCGCCAGTACCAGTGCGGAGCGCACCATCTGATCGAGCCGGTTGAGCTGCATCTGGTAGAAGGCCCAATCCTCTTCGCTGGCGGGGGGCTCCAGCTTCATCATGCCGCCCTGATTGACCCCGTGCAGGCGGTCGAGCAGATCGCGGATCGGCTTGTCGCTGAAGCGGTAATCCTTGGGGTCGCGCACCAGAAAGTCGCGGATCTTGATATAGGCTTCGATATCCTGATAGCGCTCAAGGGAGATGAGGCCGAGGGCGAAGATGAGCTTGAGGCGCACCTCCAGCTGGCCGAGGGGGCCGCTCTGGTTGAGCAGGGGTTCGATGGCGTATTTGACGGCATACTCCTCCTGACGGAACGCGCGTCGCATCAGGGAGTCGACCGCCTCTTCCAGGATGGTCACGGCTTCGAGAAAGAAGCCGCGGGGGCCATCCTGCTCGTTCAGTCGTTCCAGTACTTCATCTTCCTGGTGTGTGGTCATAGGTGCATTGGGTCCAGCTGACAGGGAGAGAGTCAGCCTCTCTCCCGGTTTTTATCATATGGGGCACATTCCCTTGCCATTCAAGCGCTTGGCGCGCTATCAGTGGTGGCTGAATGCGCCGCAAGCAGGGTCATTACAGGGTTTCGTAACGGGCGACGATGGCGCGAACCACCTCGCTCTCTTCATCCAGTCCGGTAACGCGGGCCAGCGCTTTGGCCGGGCCAAGCTCCGCCAGCAGGGCTTGCAACTCCACTGCCTGCGGGTCATCGGCATTGCGATAGTGGAGCGCCGCGGCGATCCCTTCCTGCAACTGATCGCTCGGCAGGCCGTACTCCAGGGTGCCCAGCAGCGGCTTCACCAGTCGATCCCCCGCCGCCAGCTTGCGCAGTGGCTGACGACCGACCCGGTCAATCTCGTCCACCAGATAGGGGTTGGCGAAGCGGGCCAGGATCTTCTCGATGTAGGCGGCGTGCAGACGCGGGTCGAAGCCGTAGCGTTTCACCAGCACGGCACCGCTCTCCTCCATGGCGCGGCGCACCTTGCTGCGGATCACCGGATCTTCGATCGCCTCGCGCACTGTGCGATAGCCCCGCAGCTTGCCGAGATAGGCGGTGACGATGTGGCCGGTGTTGAGGGTGAACAGCTTGCGCTCGACGAAGGCCATCAGGTTGTCGGTGGGCTCCATGCCCGCCACCTGTGGCAGTTCCCCCTTGAACTGGGTCTGGTCGACGATCCACTCGCTGAAGCTCTCTACCGTCACTTCCAGCGGGTCATCGTTGGCAGCCGCGGCGGGCGGCACGATGCGATCCACCGCCGAGTCGACGAAGCCGATGCAGGATTCGAGCGTGGCATGATACGCGACCGGCAGGTACTTGAGTACCTCCCGCTTGAGGTGGCTGGTGCCGCGCACCATGTTTTCGCAGGCGATGACGTTGAGTGGTGTCAGGTTGCCGGCATCGAAGCGAGCTTGCAGCCCCTTGGCCAGGGTGCTGGCAATCTTGTCCAGAATGTTGGGGCCTACTGCCGTGGTGACCAGATCGGCAGTGATGATACGGGCGATCACCTCGTGACCGGCGGAACTGACCGCCGCCACGTTGCGCACCACGTCCAGCTTCTGATCCGCCCCTACTACATGGACCTTGTACTCCTGACGGTGGTTGAGCTGGTCGATCAGGGTGTCGTTGACGTCGGCGAAGGTGACCTGATGGCTGGCATCCGCCAGCACTTTGCCGATAAAGCCGCGACCGATGTTACCAGCACCAAAATGCAATGTTTTCATGATATTAACCTCTTGAACCAAAGACGATGAAAGATGATTACGCAGCCTGTTCGGCACCCAGCAGATCCAGGAAGGCCTGGGGATCCGTGGTGCTGGCCAGCCGGTCGATGAGACCGGGTTCATCCAGTGCATTGGTCAGGCGGGTTATCACCTGCATGTGTTCGTCGTTGCGGGCGGCGATGCCGATCACCAGCCGTGCTACCTCATCGGCAGCCTCGCCAAAGGCGACCCCGGCCGGGTACTGGCAGATGACGATGCCGGTACGTTTCACAAACTCCTTGGCGGCGATGGTGCCATGGGGCACGGCGATGGACTCGCCGAGGTAGGTGGAGACCAGTTGTTCGCGCTCCAGCATGGCGTTGACGTAGTCGGGGGCCACGTAGCCGCGCTCGGCCAGCAGTCGGCCAGCGGTCAGGATGGCGGCCTCCTTGTTGTCCGCTTTCAGTCCCAGATGCACGTCATGACGGCTCAGGGTAAAGACTTCGGCTGCCTGCGGCTCGTAGCTGTCGTCGTTGGCGGCCACCAGCAGTTGCGGGTTGGCGACGTCATCGTTGGCGGCGCGGCTCAGGCTCTGTACCAGCTCCTGATAGAGGCCGTTGTCAAGGAAGTTGGTGAGCGAGATATGGTGAGCGTTCGGCGCATGGCGACGGGCCCGCTCGGTCAAATCCTTGTGGGTGATGACCCAGTCCACCTGATCGTCGAGCTGATCGATGGCGCGGTTGGTGACGCTGATATCGAGGCCAGCGGCCTGTACCCGCTTGCGCAGCATGCCGGCTCCCATCGCGCTGGAACCCATGCCCGCATCGCAGGCGACCACGATATTGCGCACCGCCATCAGTTCGCCGCCCGGCTTCTTGGCCGCTGCGGTTTCGGACTTGCCGCCCTTCATGGCTTTCATCTTGCGAGTGGCTTCACCGAGGGCATCGGCCTCGTCAGCTTCCGGCTGCTGGGCGCGAACGAACACGGCGGCGACCAGGAAGGAGACCAGAGTGGCGCTGATGATGGAGAGCGCGACCCCGATCAGGGAGGCTTTCGGCGTCATCAACAGCACAGCGAAGATGGAGCCCGGCGATGCGGGGGAGACCAGACCGGCGTTGAACAGGGTCAGGGTAAAGACCCCGGTCATGCCGCCGGCGATCACAGCCAGAATGAGGCGCGGGTTCATCAGCACATACGGGAAGTAGATCTCGTGGATGCCGCCGAAGAAGTGAATGATGGAGGCCCCGGCAGCTGACTGCTTGGCGGCGCCGCGACCGAACACCATGTAGGCCAGCAGCACGCCCATGCCCGGGCCCGGGTTCGCTTCAATCAGGAAGAAGATGGAGCTGCCGTGCTCGGTCGCCTGCTGGATCCCCAGTGGTGAGAAGATACCGTGGTTGATGGCGTTGTTGAGGAACAGGATCTTGGCCGGTTCGACGAAGATGGAGGTGAGCGGCAGCATGTGGTTTTCCACCAGGAAGCCGACGCCACCGGCCAGCACGCCGGAGAGCACCTTGACGAAGGGGCCGATCACGAAGAAGGCGAGGATCGCCAGCAGCATGCCGATGAGGCCAGCGGAGAAGTTGTTGACCAGCATCTCGAAGCCGCTCTTGACGCGCCCTTCCATCACTTTGTCGAAGCGCTTGATGGCCCAGCCACCGAGCGGGCCGACCATCATGGCGCCCATGAACATGGGGATGTCTGTCCCCACGATGACGCCCATGGTGGTGATGGCACCGACCACGCCGCCGCGCTCACCGCCCATCAGTTTGCCGCCGGTGTAGCCAATCAGCAGCGGCAGCAGGTAGGTGATCATGGGGCCGACCAGCTTGGCCAAGGTTTCATTGGGCAGCCAGCCGGTGGGGATGAAGAGGGCGGTGATAAAGCCCCAGGCGATAAAGGCGCCTATGTTGGGCATGACCATATTGGACAGGAAGCGTCCAAAATTCTGTATCTTGACTTTGGTATCCGGTGATAACATGTCGGGACCCCGTTTTAAGCCTGTTTGATTAAAAGTGGTAGTCGGGATGGCCGGTTTTGCCGAACCTCCATCCCGGTCGTCTAAGCAACTTCAATCTACCAGCTTGATATCAAATTAGGCTGAAAACGGGGTGTCTTGTGATCCAGCTCTCAGATACCCAGCCATACCCCCTCCATAACCAGTGATCAGCATCACATACCCATGCTGTAATTCGGCTACATTTCGATCTTTTCTGTTTTGAATGACCATTTTTTGTGATTAAGATCACCAATTCAGCTTTGCCGTTCATTCGTGCAAATGTGATTTGTATCACAAATTCAATTTTTGTATTCGAATGGGACAAATCACTCAGTCACTCATCAGCGGGTAGTGACGATGGATCTATCGAAACACTCCATTGCTTACCAATGAATCAATAAATTTGTAACCCGCTTTCAGTTTTTACGGTCGGCGATGAGGTCTCTTTTGCTGCTGGCTGGTGGGAATGGGCGCCAACATGCAGGATGTTATCGAGCGGCAGATGTTCGGGGCGCTTGCTTGCCGCGCAGGCCAGACAGCAGATAAAAACAAACCGCCAGCAGGCGGTTTGTCGGTTTTTACGAGCTATCCCCTGTCGGGGCTGCGGTTTAGTAGAAACCGGCATCCTCGGGGGAGGGGCGGGTCTTGAAGCGGCGATGGAGCCACATGTACTGCTCCGGCGCCTTGCGCACGGCGGCTTCAATCTCGCGGTTGGCGCGGGCGGCATCAACCATGTCATCCCCGCTGGGGTAGTCGGCGAGCGGCGCCCCGATATGCAGGGTGTAACCCTCGCTGGTGCGGATGTTGTAGCAGGGCAGGGTGACGGTGTTCTTCACCCGCGCCAAGGTGGCGGTGCCGGTGATGGTGGCGGCCTGCTCTACCGCGAAGTAGGGCACGAACACGCTGGCGTGGCTGCCGTAGTCGTGATCCGGCGCGTACCAGAGGGCGTCGCCGTTGCGCAGCGCCTTGATCATCCCCTTCACGTCCATACGGTCCACCAGATATTTGTTGGAGGCGCAGCGACCGTGGTACTGGGCATACTCCAGCACCGGGTTGGTGTTGGGGCGATAGACCCCGACCCCTGGGCGCACCAGCCCGAAACAGCGGGCGTTGAGTTCCAGCGTCAGGAAGTGGCAGGAGAGCAGCAGCATGCCCTGACCTTTTTCCATGGCGGCGATGACGTGCTCTTCCCCTTCCACTTTCATCAGGTTGCGCATCCGCCAGTCTGGCCAGAACCAGGCGATCCCCACCTCGAACACGGCACAGCCCACGCTCTCGAAGTTTGCCTTGAGCAGTTTCTCCCGCTCATCCCGGGTCAGCTCGGGCATCGCCAGCTCCAGATTGCGACGGGCAATCTTCACCCGGGACTTCAATATCCTGGCGGCGAGGCGACCGAGCTGACGGCCCAGCCACATCTGGCTGCGCCACGGCAGCAGGGTCAGCAGCCAGAGCAGGCCGAGGCCGAACCAGCTGGCCCAGTAACGGGGATGAAACAGGCGGGGCTCGAGGCGGGGAGCGTTGTCGTGGGCCATGGCTAATCTCTTATTCGCAAACACAATCGGGGGATTCTAGCCGAAAAGGGGGGGCGGGGGCGAATGGCTATGTGCTGGTCAGAGGGGCTGATTGTGGTTCACTGGTGTTACGGGAATCCTAACTATCGGTTTCCTTTAAATGGAAACCGCAGGTTTGCTTTTTCTCCCTCAAATAAAAGAGTGTGATAAAATCGGCGACTGATTTTTCAGGTTTTGAGAGTCGATACAGATGAAGATCACCCTGCCCGAGTTTGAAAAAGCCCGCGTTCTGGTCGTTGGCGATGTCATGTTGGACCGTTACTGGCATGGCCCCACCGGCCGGATCTCCCCCGAGGCGCCGGTGCCCGTGGTCAAGGTTGAACACATTGAGGAGCGCCCGGGTGGCGCGGCCAACGTGGCCCTCAACTCCGCCGCACTTGGCGCTCACGCTGTGCTGCTTGGCCTGACCGGTCAGGACGAGGCAGCCGATGCCTTGGCTGGCCAGATGGCTGGCGTCAAGGTGGCCTGTGATTTCGTTCGTCTGGCCGACTTCCCGACTATCACCAAGCTGCGGGTGCTGTCCCGCAACCAGCAGCTGCTGCGTCTGGACTTTGAAGAGCCCTTCCACTCCGTCGATGCCACCCTGCTGATGAGCAAGGTCGAGCAGGCGCTGCCGAATAGCGACGTGATGATCCTCTCCGACTACGGCAAGGGTGCTCTCAACGACGTGCCCGGCATGATCCAGCGCGCCCGAGCCGCCGGTATTCCGGTGCTGGTCGACCCCAAGGGTACCGACTTCGAGAAGTACCGCGGCGCCACCCTGCTGACCCCCAACATGTCCGAATTCGAAGCCGTGGTGGGCAAGGTGAAGAGCGAAGAGGAGCTGGTCGCCAAGGGGCTGGATCTGGTCAAACGCTTCGAGCTGGATGCTCTGCTGGTCACCCGTTCCGAGAACGGCATGACCCTGATCCGCGAAGGTCAGCCGGAGCTGCATCTGCCGGCTCAGGCTCACGAGGTTTATGATGTGACCGGTGCCGGTGATACCGTCATCTCCACTCTGGCTACCTCGCTGGCGGCAGGCAAGAGCCTGGACGAAGCCTGTGCGCTGGCCAATACCGCAGCCGGTATCGTGGTCGGCAAGCTGGGTACCTCTACCGTCAGCCCGGTCGAGTTGGCCAATGCCCTCTACACCGAGCAGGAGACCGGCTTCGGCGTCATGTCCGAAGCCCAGCTGAAAGTGGCGGTTCGTGCCGCCCGTCTGCGCGGCGAGAAGGTAGTGATGACCAACGGTTGCTTCGACATCCTGCATGCCGGCCATGTCTCCTATCTGGCCAACGCCGGCAAGCTGGGGGATCGCCTGATCGTGGCGGTCAACACCGACGAGTCGGTTCGCCGTCTGAAAGGGCCGGGTCGTCCGGTCAACCCGACCGAGCGCCGTATGGCCGTACTGGCTGCGCTGGGCGCGGTGGACTGGGTTGTGCCCTTCTCCGAGGATACCCCGCAGCGCCTGATCGCCGAGATCCTGCCGGATCTGCTGGTCAAGGGCGGCGACTACAAGCCGGAAGATATCGCCGGTTACGCCGAAGTGACTGCCAACGGCGGTGAGGTCCGCGTCCTCAACTTCGAGGATGGCTGCTCCACCACCGACATCATCAAGACGATCCGCGAGCGCGGCTAACGTTCTGCTAGCCCCGCAATCTGGCGGGGCTCACTATCGGCGGTAGCAAACCGGCAGAAATACGGATAACAAAAAGGCGACCTTGCGGTCGCCTTTTTCATGTCCGATAACGGCTATCAGCCTTTGGCTTTTGCCGTGGCAGGCATCAGACCCTGGTTCACTTCCACCAGGTCCTGCGCTTCCAGAATACCGGCAGCCTGTTTCAGGCTCAGGATATTGAGGATGTAGTTGTAACGGGCTTCGGAGAGTTTCTGCTTGGCTTCATACAGCTTGCGAGTGGAGTCCAGCACGTCGACGATGGTACGGGTACCCACTTCGTAGCCGGCTTCGGTCGCCTTCAGGGCGCTGTCGGCGGAGACTACAGACTGGCTGTAGGCGCGCACCGAGCCGATGCTGGCGTTCACGTTGTTGTAGGAGGAGCGCACTGTGCTCTGCACCGAGCGGAAGTTCTTCTCCAGCAGTTCGCTGGCCGCCACGTAGTTGTATTGAGCCTGTTTCACCTTGGAGCTGGTGGCGCCACCGCTGTAGATGGGCAGCTTGAAGGTCAGACCGATATTGGCCTGATTGTCATTGCCGCCGCTCTGAATACTATCCAGCTTGTAATCGGTATTGCTGGTTTGCAGTCCGGCACCCAGATCCAGCGTCGGCTCATGGCCGGTTTTGGCCAGATCGATCTGCTCCTTGGCAATGTCCTTGCTGATGCGGGCACTGTGCAGTTGCAGGTTTTTGTCCAGCGCCAGCTCCAGCCACTTGTCGGAGCCGAAGGCGGTCTTTTGCGGGCTGAAACGATCGGTGTTCAGCACGTCCAGATTGCGGTGATCAACACCGGTCAGCTCGCGCAGGGTCTCGTAGCTGTTGTCCAGCGAGTTTTCTGCATTGATCTCGTCGGCCAGCGCCTGGTCACGGGAGGCTTCTGCTTCATGGACGTCGGTGATGGCGGTCAGGCCCACTTCGAAACGCTGCTGGGTTTGCTCCAGCTGACGCTCTACCGCAACCTTGTTGGCACGGACGAACTCCAGGGTATCCATCGCCTTGAGCACATCAAAGTAGGCTTTGGCGGTGCGCACCATCAGGTTCTGGATCTCGAGGTTGTAGGCGACATCTGACTGGGTGGCCTGCTTCTCGCTGATATCCAGATTGACCCAGTTACTGCGACGATAGAGGGATTGCGACAGCGTCACCTCGCCCTTGGCGTTGGTATTGCTCTGGGTATCGTTCTTGTTTTGCAGATAATTGAGCCCGGCACCCAGATCGATCTGGGGCAGCAGAGGGGCACGGGATTCGTTGATCTTCTCGAAGGCCTGGTCGCGAACGGCTTTGGACTGCAGCAACTGCGGGTCTTTGATCTGGGCTTGCTGGTAGATGTCGAGCAGGTTTTCGGCATGGGCACCGGCACTGACGCCCAGCAACACCATGACTGACAAAAGTGTTCTTTTCATAGATCGTTTTAACCTTATGTAGTAACCCAAACTGGTTGCTGGAGAGGCAAATATTGTCACCGACCAAGCTTGATTGCAGCTTAATCACTCTACTATAAGCAAAATTTAATGCTAAGAGTCTCAGGTCCGGTGACGGGAACGTCAAGAACCGGACGCAGTTTTCTCCCCGCGCGCCTAGCCAAATGGTCTGTGGCTGCTAAAATCCACCCCTCATTACCATGGCACGCCGAGTGAATGAACGTTCATTCATGTTCCTCGGATTTTATGGTCAAACTGATACAAGTCAAGCTGACGGGAGCCCCGGATGTCGCAGCAACCCTTGCCGCAAGATCGGCATTACGCCGCCGATGATGTGAAAATCATTGAAAAATCAGCTGGATATAACGGCTTCTTCAAGGTGAATGTCTATCGTCTGCAGCATCGGTTATTTGCTGGCGGCTGGAATCAGCCCATCGTGCGCGAGCTGTTCGAGCGGGGCCATGCTGCCGCGCTGCTGCCCTATGATCCGGTGCGCGACCAGATCGTGTTGGTGGAGCAGTTCCGTATCGGCGCCATGGAGACCAGCCCGACCCCCTGGTTGCTGGAGCTGGTGGCCGGCATCATCGACGAAGGGGAAACCGCCGAGGCGGTGGTGCGCCGCGAAGCGGTGGAAGAGGCCGGGATCGAGGTGGCCCGCTGCGAGCATGCCATCAGCTATCTGGTGAGCCCGGGCGGCAGCACCGAGCGGATCGAGGTCTTTGTGGGCGAGGTGGATGCCAGCAAGGCCGAGGGGCTGCACGGTCTGGCGGATGAAGGTGAGGATATCCGGGTGCACGTGGTGAGCCGCGAACAGGCCTATGCCTGGCTCAAAGAGGGGCGCATCGACAATGCGGCCTCGGTCATTGCCCTGCAGTGGTTAGCCCTCAACCATGGCGAGCTGCGCGCCCGCTGGCTGGCGGATCGCTGAGGTGGCGCTGACCCTGCAACAGAGCAGGCGCTATGTGCCTGATCTGATGTCCTTGCAGCGTACCTGCGAGGTCAACTACATGGCATTAATGAAACTGCTGCCGCCAGATGGGGAGGTGGGAGCCGAGCGCCGCTATCGGGTCGGCAACGATCTGCAGTTCCAGCTCACCATCATTGGCGAGAGTCGCTTCACCAATCAGGTGATCCTGAGCCAGCACAACCCCGAATTGCCCGAATATTTACAAGCTCAGATAGAGATTCGTTTGTATCATGATGTGAGGATGGCGGAAGTGTGTGCAGCGCAACAGATTTCCCGTTTGCAACCACGTTATGATTATCCCAATAAAAAGATGCACCAGCGGGACGAAAAGGAGCAGGTAAATCTGTTTCTGGCCGAATGGCTAAAATTTTGTCTCAGACATGGTACCAGCCCGATCAATATCTCCAGTTGAACAAATAAAAAGAAGCGTGATTTTGGAAACAGAGCTCCCCCAGGCGCAGGACGGCAGTGTGCGCCTGTTGCAAATTACCGACACCCACCTCTTCGCGAGTGCCGAAGGGCGGCTGTTGGCTGTGCGCACCGCAGAGAGTCTGGCCGCCGTGCTGGAACAGGTGCAGGCCAATGAACACCCCTACGAGGTGATTCTGGCGACCGGCGATCTGTCGCAGGATCACAGTCCGGAATCCTATCAGCGTTTCGCCTCGATGATGGCGCCCCTGGGCCGCCCCATCTACTGGCTGCCCGGCAATCACGATGACAGCCCGCTGATGACCGAATATCTCCATGCCGCCGGGATCAGTGAATCCAAACAGTTGGTGGGCGACCACTGGCAGGTGATCCTGCTCGATACCCAGGTGCGCGGCAAACCTCACGGCATGATCGGTGATCACCAGCTGGCCGCCCTCGACCGCGCCCTGCGCCAATATCCTGATCGCCACGCTCTTATCACCCTGCACCATCAGGCTGTGCCGGTGGGTTGCGCCTGGCTGGATCAGCACAATCTCAAGAATGCTGATGATCTGTTTGCCGTACTGGCCCGTCATCCACAGCAGAAGACCATCCTGTTCGGTCACGTTCATCAGGAGTTTGACGAGGTGCACCGCGGGGTGCGGCTGATTGCCAGCCCCTCCACCTGCATTCAGTTCAAACCGCTCTCTGATGGCTTCGCGCTGGACGAGTCCGGCCCGGGCTGGCGCTATCTCACCCTCTATCCGGATGGGCGGGTGGCCAGCGAGGTGTGGCGCCTGCCGGTGGGGCAGTTTGTGCCCGACCCCAACGCCACCGGTTATTGAGGAGAGCATCCCATGAAGTCGGTTCTCCTTTATCTGCACGGTTTCAACTCCTCACCGGGCTCCGCCAAGGCGCAGCAGATGGCTGCCTGGGTGGCCGCCAACCGGCCCGACATCGAAGTGATCATTCCGGCCCAGCCCAATACGCCAGCGGCGGCCTGGGCGGCCATCGAGCAGACCATTGCCGATCTGCAGCGTCGTTATGGTAGTGAATACAAGCTCGGCGCCGTGGGCAGCTCCCTCGGCGGCTTTATGGCGACCCGAGTGAGCGAGCAGTACGGCTGCCGCGCGGCGCTGATCAATCCGGCGGTGCGCCCCCACGAGCTGCTCTGTGACTACCTCGGCCCCCAGACCAATCCCTATACCGGGGAGCAGTACGAACTGCGGCCTGAACATATGGATGAGCTGCGGGCACTGGCGGTACCGGTGACGGCGCCGGAGCGGCTCTGGATCCTGCAACAGCAGGGGGATGAGGTGCTCGACTATCGCAAGGCGCTGGATGAATACCGCTTTGCCCGCCTCTCGCTGGAGTGCGGTGGCAACCATGCCTTTGTTGCGTTCGAGCGCTACCCCGCCCAGATCATCCGTTTCCTCGGGTTATAGTCAGGTTTGAGTCAATAAGGGCGGTCTCGCCCTGCTTGTTCTTCTCCAGATCAAGCTTTCGGTGCGGGGAGTTTGTTCTACCCCCGCCTAGCAGTTAAGATTCCCTCCAAACGTCAATTCGCAAGGCCCTCCATGTCTACTCAATACAATGCGGATGCCATTGAGGTCCTCAATGGCCTTGAGCCGGTGCGTCGCCGCCCCGGCATGTATACCGACACCACCCGGCCCAACCACCTCGGCCAGGAGGTCATCGACAACAGCGTCGATGAAGCGCTGGCAGGTCACGCCCGCAATCTGGAGGTGATCCTGCATGAAGACCAGTCCCTCGAAGTGATCGACGACGGCCGCGGCATGCCGGTCGATATCCACCCGGAAGAGGGGGTCAGCGGGGTGGAGCTGATCCTCTGCAAGCTGCACGCGGGCGGCAAATTCTCCAACAAGAACTACCAGTTCTCCGGCGGTTTGCACGGGGTGGGTATTTCGGTCGTAAACGCCCTCTCCGATCGGGTCGAGGTGACGGTGCGTCGCGACGGTCAGGTCTACGACATCGCCTTCGAGCGTGGCGAGAAGGTGCAGGAGCTGACCATCACAGGCACCTGCGGTCGTCGCAACACCGGCACTCGGGTGCGCTTCTGGCCGCAGGCGAGCTACTTCGATTCGCCCAAATTCTCGGTCACCAAGCTGGAGCACCTGCTCAAAGCCAAGGCCGTGCTCTGCCCCGGCCTCACCATCAAGTTCCTCGACAAGAACACCGGCATCAAGCTGGAGTGGTGCTACGAAGATGGCCTCAAGGATTATCTGGTCGATGCGGTCAAGCAGTTCACCTGCCTGCCGGAGCAGCCCTTTATCGGCTCGTTCAGCTCCGAACAGTCGGCGGTGGACTGGGCGCTCTGCTGGTTGCCGGAAGGGGGCGAATGCCTTGCCGAATCCTATGTGAACCTCATTCCCACCGCGCAGGGCGGTACTCACGTCAACGGCCTGCGTCAGGGCCTGCTCGACGCCATGCGCGAGTTCTGCGAGTTCCGCAACCTGCTGCCGCGCGGGGTCAAGCTGACCCCGGAAGATATCTGGGATCGCTGCGCCTACATCCTCTCCATCAAGATGCAGGATCCGCAGTTTGCCGGTCAGACCAAGGAGCGCCTCTCCTCCCGTCAGAGCTCGGCGTTCGTCTCCGGCGTGGTGAAGGATGCCTTCAGCCTCTATCTGAACAGCAACACCGAGCTGGCGGAGCAGATCGCCGAGATCTGTATCAGCAGCGCCCAGCGCCGGATGCGCGCCGCCAAGACGGTGGTGCGCAAGAAGATTACCCAGGGCCCGGCGCTGCCCGGCAAGCTGACCGACTGTAACTGCGCCGACCCCATGCAGGGCGAACTGTTCCTGGTGGAGGGTGACTCCGCAGGCGGCAGTGCCAAGCAGGCGCGGGATCGCGAGTTTCAAGCCATCATGCCGCTGCGCGGCAAGATCCTGAACACCTGGGAGGTAGAAGCCGGTCAGGTGCTCGCCTCACAGGAAGTACACGACATCTCGGTCGCCATCGGGCTCGACCCCGACTCCGAGGATCTCAGTGGCCTGCGCTACGGCAAGGTGTGCATCCTCGCGGATGCTGACTCGGACGGTCTGCACATCGCCACCCTGCTCTGCGCCCTGTTTGTGAAGCACTTCCGCACGCTGGTGGAGAAGGGGCACGTTTACGTCGCCATGCCGCCCCTCTATCGGATCGATATCGGTAAAGAGGTCTACTACGCCCTCGACGAGGACGAGAAGAACGGTGTGCTGCAGCGGGTCGAAGCCGAGAAGAAGAAGGGCAAGGTGATGGTGACCCGATTCAAGGGTCTGGGTGAAATGAACCCGAAACAGCTGCGGGAAACCACCATGGATCCCAACACTCGCCGTCTGGTGCAGCTCACCATGGAGCCGGCAGGAGAGAGTGAAGGGGATGCGGCTGACGAGACTCTGCAGCTGATGGACATGCTGCTGGCCAAGAAGCGGGCGGGTGATCGCCGTGAATGGCTCGAAGAGAAGGGTAACCTCGCCATCATCTAAGCCGTCGGTCACCTGCCGACCCGCATTTCAGGCGTGCCCTCCTGGGGCGCGCCATAGCAAGAGAAAAACATATGAGTGATGCTATCGAGCTCAGTCTGGACGGGGTAGAGCGCCAGCCAATGCGCACCTTTACCGAACAGGCTTACTTGAACTACTCCATGTACGTCATCATGGATCGGGCCTTGCCGCATATCGGCGACGGCCTCAAACCGGTGCAGCGGCGCATCATCTACGCCATGAGCGAGCTGGGTCTGTCGGCCCTCTCCAAGCACAAGAAGTCCGCCCGTACCGTGGGTGACGTGCTGGGTAAGTACCACCCCCACGGCGACAGCGCCTGTTATGAAGCCATGGTGCTGATGGCCCAGCCCTTCTCCTACCGCTACCCGCTGGTGGACGGTCAGGGCAACTGGGGTGCGCCGGACGATCCCAAATCCTTCGCGGCCATGCGTTATACCGAGGCGCGGCTGTCCCGCTTCTCCGAGCTGCTGCTCTCAGAGCTCGGCCAAGGCACGGTGGAGTGGACGCCGAACTTCGACGGCACCATGAAGGAGCCGGTGGTGCTGCCCGCCCGTCTGCCGCACATCCTGCTCAACGGGGTGACCGGTATTGCGGTGGGGATGGCGACCGACATCCCGCCCCACAACGCGCGGGAAGTGGCTTATGCCTGTGCCGAGCTGCTCGACAACCCCAATGCGGGGCTGGATGCATTGAT
The DNA here is from genome assembly GCF_049172135.1 of Aeromonas sp. 603079. Taxonomy (NCBI): domain Bacteria; kingdom Pseudomonadati; phylum Pseudomonadota; class Gammaproteobacteria; order Aeromonadales; family Aeromonadaceae; genus Aeromonas; species Aeromonas sp. 603079. The sequence goes on from NZ_JAAKPX010000005.1 coordinate 121,168, forward strand.
GCAGCACATTCAGGGGCCGGACTACCCGACCAACGCCGAGATCATCACCCCGCGCGACGATATCCGCAAAATCTACGAGACCGGCAAGGGCTCCATCAAGCAGCGAGCGGTCTGGAGCGAGGAGGATGGCGACATCGTCATTACAGCGCTGCCCCATCAGGCCTCCGGCGCCAAGATCATGGAGCAGATCGCCGCCCAGATGGTGGCGAAAAAGCTGCCGATGGTCACCGACCTGCGGGATGAATCTGACCACGAGAACCCGACCCGTCTGGTGATCGTGCCGCGCTCCAACCGGGTGGACGTGGAGGGGCTGATGGCCCACCTGTTCGCCACCACGGATCTGGAGAAGAACTACCGGGTCAACCTCAACATCCTCGGCCTCGACAACCGGCCGCAGGTGAAGTGCCTCAAGACCATCCTCAGCGAGTGGATCCAGTTCCGCCGCGAGACCGTGCGTCGCCGTCTGCAATTCCGCCTCGACAAGGTGCTGGCTCGCCTGCACATCCTCGAAGGCTTGCTGATCGCCTACCTCAACATCGACGAGGTGATCGAGATCATCCGCACCGAGGATGAGCCGGGCAAGGTGATGGTGGAGCGCTTCAACATTACCGAGACCCAGGCCGAAGCGATCCTCGAGCTGAAACTGCGCCATCTGGCCAAGCTCGAAGAGTTCAAGCTGCGCGCCGAACAGAACGAACTGGCCGAAGAGCGCGACAAGCTGGAGCTTATTCTGGGCTCCGAGCGTCGCCTCAACACCCTGCTCAAGAAAGAGCTGCTGGCCGATGCCGAGAAGTACGGCGACGATCGCCGCACCCCGCTGGTGGAGCGTGCCACCGCCGTGGCGCTGACCGAGAAAGAGCTGGTGCCTAGCGAACCGGTCACCGTCATCCTCTCCGACAAGGGGTGGGTGCGTGCCGCCAAGGGCCACGATGTGGATGTCGAGGGGCTCTCCTACAAGGCGGGGGACAGCTATCTGACCCACGCCTGTGGCCGCAGCAACCAGCAGGCGGTGTTCCTCTCCACGTTGGGCCGAACTTACGCCCTCGAATCTCACACCTTGCCATCCGCCCGCAGTCAGGGCGAGCCGCTCACCGGCCGCTTTGCGCTGGGGGCAGGGGAAGAGGTGCGCCATCTGGTGATGGGCAACGAGGGCGAGCCCTACCTCATCTGCTCCGATGCCGGTTACGGCTTTGTCTGCACCTATGACGACCTGATCGGCAAGAACAAGAACGGCAAGGCGCTGCTCACCGTGCCGGAAGGGGGTCAGGTGATGGCACCCCAGAAGATCGGCTTGCCGGAGACCGATCTCTGCATGGCCATCTCCAACGAAGGGCGCATGCTGCTGTTCCCGCTCAACACCCTGCCGGTGCTCGGCAAGGGCAAGGGCAACAAGCTGATCAGCATTCCGTCTGCTCGCGTCAAGGCGCGGGAAGAGTTTGTGGTGATGGCCGCCGTCATTCCACAGGGCCAGTCGGTCACCCTGTTTGCCGGCAAGCGCAAGCTGACTCTCAAGCCGTCCGATCTCGACTACTACCGTGGCGAGCGCGGCCGCCGCGGCGCCAAGCTGCCCCGCGGTTTGCAGCGTGTCGATCGCATTGAGATTGAACCCGCCGCCGGTGCCGAGCCGGTAACCGGGGAAAATCAGGAAGGGTAATTAATATAGAAGGGTGCGAAAGCGCCCTTCATTTATAAATATATGTATTTATTTATATTTTGGAAGACATTCAATATCTAATACACAGATACTATTATTTTTTTCCTCATCAGTTATTTCTGTTGTCGATAATAAAGAGTGCTTCCTCGAGTAATCGTACATTCTACCTAATTTAGCATGTAATAGACATATGTCGTTAGCATGGCTTGAAAATGTACATTCTGTAATTAGGTTGTTTTTATCTTTCATGCTCTCAATTCTTGCGCGTGTTATTTGCATGTCAGATAGTATTGATGCCATGAATTTTGCTTCAGTTTCATGCTCATGAATCATGCAGTTTTTAAATACTTCAAAAACCCATTCTTTTGGTGGAATGGGGGGTTCATGGTTTTCTTTGGTTGTTGATGTATCTATCTGGTGTTTTTCACTAAGAAAAATAAATTCATTTTTTAGGTATGTAGCTAATTCGGTACAGTAGGTGTGTAGCTCTGACAAGGCTAATGGCAGGAGAGATTTTGCGGCGATTAGTTCTCTGTATCTCTTCGCATTTTCAGAATATTGAGCTGCGTATATTGCAAGTACGGCAGCCAAAAGAGCAATCATACCTGAGTTGAATGTCTGCCAGCGATCCCAGACTTTCTGTATTTCAAGCCAAGAAAAATCAGTCATTATCAATGGGGCAGTAATCATTGCATTCACCCACAAGAAAATAAAAGCAAGTGATAGCGATTTAATTAATTTTATTTTCGTTATATGTGTCACGCTAGGAATCCTGAAGTTTGAATTTTATTATTCTATTCAAGGTGGAGTAACTAGTCTAGCTAGATGAAGCAACCGAAGAGCCGTAGATCGCGAAAACAGGTTACCGTAATTCTACCGGTGCTCCAGCTGATCTCTTCTCTATATCCATCGCCACCGAGATTGCAGTGCGGACGATTACGCTTCGCTAATCGACCCTACTTCTTTCTGTTTGCTTTAACGTTTTGCTGCTTGTCGATTGTTTGCTCCCCTCATCCCCGACCCTTCTCCCCTTATCTATGGCAAAGAGTGGGAGAAGGGAGCAGAGATCGCAGCCATTTTGGTATGGCGTGACAACTAGGGCCAAAGGTTGGCATGCACTTGTCCCCTGCGAGATCGTGCTTCTCAGCGCACCATCTGGTCTTTTGACCCGTCTGCGTGGATCTGATGGATGGCTTCATGGCAATAATGGGGGCATGATTCGGTCTGCACGGCGCTTTCGCTAACTAACAAGGAAGGGGTTCGATGGTCAATATTGGGATGCATTTCGAGATTCCGGTGACGGATATGCAGCGGGCAATCGCCTTTTATTCTGCTGTTTTTGATATCGAGTTCGAGCGTGCTGATATCGATGGCAATGAGATGGCGCTATTTCCGCTTATTGACGGTGCCGAAGGCTGCTCTGGTGCGTTGGCCAGAGGGGAGAGTTATGTCCCGAGTCTGGATGGCACGCGTATTTATCTGACGGTGAACGATATTGAGCGGGTGATGGCAGATGCGCTATCGGCGGGCGCCAGGTTGCTTTACCCCGTGACCCGGGTGGGGGAAGTCATCAAGGTGGCCGAATTTCAGGATCCTGAAGGTAACCGGATTGCCTTGCTGGATAAGGCGATTTGCGCTGATTAGCGAAGTCTAAACGATCCATCCCACCAAAAGCAGAGGCCCCGCAATCCATGATTGCGGGGCCTCTAATCTTCTCTGCGGTTCACGCCGCCAAGTGATTCAAACCTATCAGACGGGGATAGCTGTCGCCGCCGGTGGCGGGGTGATCTTGGAGGCGATCAGCTGGCGCAGGCGGGGCACCAGCAACAGCAACACCACGCCGCCCGCCAGCGAGCCCCAGCCGAGCATATTGAATACCGAGCTGTAACCCGGGTTGGTGGCGACCGGGGTGCTGCCGATATTCTGCGGCATGGCGCCGGAGACATAGCCCGCCAGCACCGAGGCAACGCCGGTCACCATCATCCAGCAGCCCATCATCAAGCCTTGCAGGCTGGCGGGAGCCAGCTTGCCAATCATGGCGTAACCGATGGGGGAGATCAGCAGCTCGCCAAAACTCTGCAGCACATAGCTGATGGCGATCCACTTGAAGGCGACCAGCCCGTCGGCCCCCGCCAGATGAATGCCGATCGGCAGCACCAGCATCCCCAATCCCATGCAGAACAGGGAGGCGGCAAACTGGGAGGGGATGTCGATATTCCACCCCTGTTCGCGCAGTCGCTTGAACAGCAGCGCCATCAGCGGGCCACCGATGACGATGACAATGGTGTTGATGTTCTGGATCCACTGGGGAGCAACCCGCAGCCCGAACACGTTGAGGTTGATGTTGTGCTCGGAGAAGAGCATCAGCCCCATGGGCGCCAGCTGGTAGAGCGACCAGAAGATGAGGGAGCCGAGGGCGAGGATCAGGTAGGCCACCATGCGGCTGCGCTCGGCGGCGTCCGGATGGCGGGCGGTCATCACGCAGAGCAGCACCAGCACCACGGCCCCCAGGATCAGCACGAAGCTGCCGCTGAAGCTGGCGTGGGTCAGCAGCAGACGCAGCGCTGGCACCAGCATGGCCAGAATGGCGATACCCGCCAGCATGCGGCGGTAGAAGCCGCTCCCTTTGACATGGCGCAGCGGGGTGCTGATATCCGCCAGAATGGGCCAGCAGGCGAAGGTAGCGATGATGGCAATGATGTTGCCCAGCGTCGCAAACAGGAACAGGGTGCGGTAATCCTCGGTGAGCTGGAAGTAGCCCGCCACCGTGAAGCCGATAAAGAAGCCCAGATTCATCCCGGCGTAGTTCCACAGGAAGGCGCTCTCGCGGCGGTGATCATCCGGGGCGAAGCGCTGGGTCAGCATCATGTTGAGGCAGGTGACGTTGAGGCCGCTGCCGGTGAGGAACATGGCGAGCCCCCAGTAGAGGCCGGTGATCCCCATCTCGGCGATGAAGTAGCAGCCGATCACCTGCAGCACCATCCCCATCACGAACAGGTTGCGGTTGCTGAGGTAGCGCCCGCCGAGATAGCCGCCAAACAGGTGCAGGCCATAGTTGAAGGCCCCGAAGACCCCCATCATGGCGTTGGCCTGGGATTCGCTAAAGCCGAGCCGCTTGGTGGCGTAGAGCACCAGCGTGGAGTAGAGCACGGCAAACCCCAGAGTCGAGAAGGTCTGGATAAAGAACAGCGCCCCGGAGCCGGGGGGAATGGTGGGGTGTTGATTCGAAGCGCTCACGGTCTGTCTCCTGTGAGAGAAGAAAGTCATTACTCGTCCTGAGAGCGTACCGGTCTGCTGCCGGTTAGCCTTGTGCGCTTCCATGCTGGTCTGAAGGCCGGTCTGTCATTTAGCGGCCAAGCGGTGCAAATAGCCATACCTGAAATTTAATCCGGCGCGATTAATTGCTTTTTATTGATCTATTCCGTCTTTTTATGCGTAATTGAGTCGTGGTTTTAGCTCGGCTTACCACGCGGTTGCGGCACGGTTGATGTGATCCAGTCGGCTATTTGGTGCCGATTATGGCGCTGTAGCGGGATCTGCGTCCCGCTTTGTTGCCCCGAAACGCAGCCGGCGCCAAGTTGTTGTATTGCAGGTTGTTTATTCATCCTTGGGCATTGAGTGAATAAATATCGGGAAGAGAAGGGGCAGCCCCAGGGTGACTTGCGTGTGTTCTCTCTTTGCTGTCGAGAGGGTGAGGGGAGGATAGAACAACGCCCGGCAGGCCGGGCGTTGTGGTGCGACTGATGGGCGGCGAAAGCGGCCTTAGAAGTCGTGGTAGAGCGGCCAGCCGAGCAGCGGGTGCTTGAGCCCGGCGCGCATCTCGATGTTGTCGAGCTTCTCCGGCGAGGCGTTCTCTTTTTGCAGCAGCTGGTACTGGCGCACAAAGCCGAGAGTGTGCAGCAGGTTGGGCACAAAGCCCGGGCTCAACTCCTGGCGCAGGGCGGTGGCCATATCGGCGGGTAGCGCGCTCAGCATCAGGGCGAGCTGGGCGGCGAGGTAGTCGGTGTCGTACCAGCCCTCGTCGAGCTCAATCTCCCGCGCCAGTTTGCGCTTGAGATCCTGCTTCACCTTGAGCGGGGCGGCGCCACTGCCCTTGCCGCAGAGGATGCGGTAGAGCAGCGCTTCGGCCAGCTTGTCCTCCATGGTGGGGTGGTCGCTCTCGCAGGCGAAAAAGTGCTGGTCGATGAGCTCCATCAGGCGGCTCTTGTTGTGCTCGGTCAGCGCCTTCTCGTACTCCTGCCACCCTTGCCACTCCTCCACATCGGGCGGGCTCGAGATCTTGTCCAGCAGGCGGGCATCCACGTCACCGTAGAGGCTGTTGCCAGCCTGCTTGGGGCTGACGGTAATGAGCATTGACCAGCCCTTCTGGAACGGCTTGATAGGGCCTTCCGGCGCCTGCAGCAGCGCCAGCGCTTTGGCAGGATCCCGCGCCGAGAGCTCCTGCAGGCCGAGGCTCACCACGCCGATGACGTCGTGGGCCGCCTGCTCCAGCAGGTGCATCTTGTACTTGTTGTAGTACTTGTCGGCGAATTTGAGGCTCATCAGCACCGCCTTGCCCTTGATGGCGGCGAGCTGTTGCTCGGTCAAACGTTCATTGTCGCGGCCAAAGCGCAGCACCTGGGTCAGAAAGGGGCCCTGGTTGGCATCGCGAATGACTAACTGCATGAATGGGCTCCTTAATCCAGAAAGCTGAACATGTCGTCGACGTCGCCGTACTCGTCTTCCTCGACCTTGTTCTTCTCTTTGGCCTGCATCACCAGCTCGGCGGCAAACTTGTTGATGATGCCGTCCCAAGTGGAGTGCTCGTTGCGCAGCAGCGCCTTGATGGCTTTCTCCACCTCGGGGGCCAGCTCGCGAATGAGCATCAAGAGGCTGCGCGGGTCATCCAGCGCGTAGTCGTGAACATCCTCGCTCTGCTGGCGCTCGCTGTAGCGCAGGGACTCTTCAAGATCTTCCTCTTCGGCGTGCAGCACGTCGCGATAGCCTTCGTCCTCTTCATAGCGATCGCCGCGATAGAACTCGATAAAGGGGATGGCGAGGTAGAAGAGACCGGCCGGATCTTCGGCCACGCACTCGAGGATCTCGCGCTGCTTGGCTTCGCTATCCTGGGTGCGGATCAGGTAGTTGAGGAAGTCGAAGGTGTGCTGTTGCAGCTCGTCGGCGTTGTTCTTGATCGCCTCTTCCCAGTAGAGCGGCTGCTGGCAGACGATGTCGCGGATCCGCTCCGGGGTCATCAGCTCGGAGATGATGGAGGGGAAGGAGATATCGTGCTGGCCGTTAATCTGGGTCAGGGTAACGATATCAATGTTTTCAATCACTTCTGCCAGCTGGTCGTCAGACATGGTCTTGGCGATCAGCTCGAACTTCTCGCTGGCCTGCTTCGGCTCGATAACGGCCAGCTCTTTGATCTCGATGGCGGTAATTTCTATCAGACTGTTGCTCATGCCTTGCCCCAATTAGAAACGGACTTCGTCGTACATATCCTGATCGCCGTCGTCATCACCATAGCGGTCACTGCCTCCATGGTAGTCGGCGTCGGCATCTTCCCCGTCTTCATCTTCTTCGTCGCGCAGCTCATAGTCGTCATCACCGCGGTGGCTGCCGCGCGGCAGCGGGTTGTCGAGCAGGAACAGCACGGCGCAGGCTTCCATCAGCTGATCTTCGCTCTGGGCCCGCACCGCCTTGACCAGCGGCAGGGCGGCGTTGTTGAAGCCGACGCTCATCTTGAACTCGTCCCAGCTTGGCTGCTCGCCGCTGGTGAGCCACTTGTTCCACTGCGACTTGGCCTTGGCCGGGAACTGCACCCGGCCATAGAGGGCCAGCGGCAGATACTCGGGCATAAACTCCAGCATGCTCATATCGGCCAGCAGCAGGCTCTTCATCTGGTCGGTGAACTGTTCCAGCCCCTTGGGGTCGTCCTGATCCCGGTAGGATTCGATGTTTTCGCTGGCATCGCTTTGCAGCGACTTGAGCCGCGCCTGGTCCCATCTCTTTTGCATAGTTGCTCTTTCTGCCTGCTGTTTCAGGGGTAGAACTGATCCCACATCTCCTGCATGGCGGAGGCGGGGTCGGTCACGATGACGTTGTTGAAATCCTTGATAAAGGCGGCCCGCTGTTTCGGATCGGACAGCACTTCATAGGCCTGCTTTACCTGGTGCAGCTTGATGGCTGCCTGCTCTTTCTCTTCTTCACTGGCCCCGTGCAGCTTGTCGGGGTGGTACTGGTTCGACAGCCGACGATAGGCTTTCTTGATGTCGTTTTCGCTGGCGTTGGACTTGACGCCCAGCACCCGAAAGTAGTTGTTCATGGCAGATCCTGCATCACTGGCATCATAGGATTCACGCTGCGAGTGCCTGATGGTGGGGATTGGCAAACCAGGCACGGCAAAAACCCGTCATTTTAACGGAAACCTCCCGCCATCGCCATGAATAGGACGCAAGGTCACTGGCAGAAAAGCGTGACGGGGCACCTTGGGATCTGTCTCCCTGTCGGGAATAGCCCAGGGACTACACTACAGGAGGCGCCGGGGATTATCTTGGCGATCGTCAGTTGGCCTCGCGTACCGAGACCCTTACTAAGGAATGGACAGCCATGCTCAAATTTTATCTTCTGCCTATGGTGCTGCTTGGCGGTTTCGCCATCGCTGCCGATGAGAGAATCGATGAGCCCTTGATGTTCATCAAGGGGGACATTACCAAGGCACAGTTTATGGAAAGAGCCGAGCAGCGTTTCACCCGGCAGGACAGTGACAAGGATGGCACCCTCTCGATTGCCGAGAGAGAGGCAGCCATGGCCAAGATGCACGAGGCAATGCAGCAGTCAGGCAAGGCCATGCCTGGCAAGATGGGGAACATGGGCAACATGAGGCCGATGCAGGACACGACCAGGGAACAGTTCATGGCGCATCATGAGGCTCTCTTTACCCAAATGGACAAGAACGGAGATGGTGTGCTTGACGAAGCCGAGCGTACCAGTGCCAGAGGGCGGCTCGGGCAGGGGATGATGGCGCCCGCCCAATAGAGCTGGTTTGTCACCTTTCTTTCCTGAAATAAAGAGCCCGGTAGTGATACCGGGCTCTTTGCATGGAGACGGGGTGACCTGAGGGCTCACCATTGCCGCAGTGCGAGCGCTTCCTGCCCCTGCGGGCGACCCCGACCTTAGCTCTGCCTGGCCAGCTCTGCCTTCACCAGCTGCTCCAGCTCCTCATAGGGGATGGCGCCCGACACCAGCTGGTTGCCGATCAGGGTCGCCGGTGTGCCCTGTACACCCAGCAGGGTGCCAATGCGCAGGCTGTTGCGCAGCTCCTCGGTGGCTTTACCCTCCGGTTTGAGTGCCACATTGCCGGTGGCCGCCAGCGCCTTGTTGATGTCCGCCTCGGTCAGCATCCCCTGCTTGCTCATCAGCTTGTCGTGCAGGGCGAAGAAGCGGGCGGGATCCTGTTGCCACAGGGTCAGGCTGTACTGGGCTGCCTTGGCGGAGCTCTGCCCCTTGAACGGCAGCAATTTGATCACCAGCCCCAGATCATTCGGATAGGCCTTGAGCAGCCTGGTCAGCTGGGGATCGAACTGCTTGCAGTAGGGGCAGTTGTAGTCGGTAAACAGCACCAGCGTCAGCTTGGGGTTTTTGGCACCCAGGCGCGGGCTGGTAGCGCTGTTGAACAGCACATCCTTGTTGCCCTTGATGAAGTTGCCAAGCTGGGCCTCCTGGGCTGCGGCATTCTGCTTCTCCCAGGACTCGGCCGCCTCGTCGAGGATCTTGGGGTTGGCGATCAGAGTCTCGCGGATCAGCTCCTTGATGCGTGCTTCCTGTTCAGGGGTGAAGGGGGCCGCGTGTAGGGTCGGAGCCAGCAGGGGTGCGCAGAGAGAGGCCAGCAGGGGCAGGGCGCTCAGAGTCGGTTTCATGGATACTCCTTAAAATCGGGTAGTGCCAGCCTGAAGTGGCCAGCCTTGTGCAAGCTAGTCGGCAGTCGTCGTGGTTGCGCCGGGGCAGCAAGGTATTCCCCTGCAACAACGCCATGCCGTAAATCTGTTTTCAGTACGCCGCAGTCGTGCCCCGTTGGTGCAAGAAGGCGGCGATGGTCTCGCAAACATGAGTCATGACCAATGGCAAAGAGCCGGAATCATTCCCGCCAGATGCAGAGGGTGAGATGCAGACGCCGTTCGGGTGGCGAGATGACTCTGGGTGGGGGTAGTGGCGGTGTGTAGCGCCAAAGGGGGGCCAGCAGGGCGATCAGCACCGCCACGGCAAAGAAGAGCTGTTCGATGCAGAGCAGGGGGGCGGCGCTCAGCCACTTGCCGTTGAGCTGGCAACTGCCTGGCTGCGGGCTGGCCGGTTTGGCATCCCCCAGATCCGTTGTCGAGTTCTGAACGGGTAGCGCCTGACAGCTGAGCGCCTGATCGAGCAGGGCAAGCCGGGCCAGCGGCTGGGCCGCACAATTGAGCAGCAGCAGGCAGACCAGCAGCAGGAGATGTTTCGCTATCCGTTTTTGCAAAATCATGTTCGCCCCGTCCATCAAGATGGGGCCATCCTAGCGAGCTATGTCTGGAGGGGCAAGTTACCGCGCTCGTTATGACTGATCGCCTGGGTGACAGAGCAGGTAAGTCTGGTCGGTTCTGTTTGGCGAACGCTTGTTCGCTAAAAGGGGGATCAGTATACTGCGCCGAGTTAAAACTCGAGGTGTTCGATGCTCAAAATTGCCCGTGTGCTGCTGCTTGGTCTGCTGCTCATTTTCTGGTTCCTGTTCGGCCTGCTGCTCTGTCTGGTTCGTCCGCGCCATCCCAACAACGTCTATGTCTTCGCTCGCATGTATCACGCGGTCTGCCCGCTGATCGGGTTGCGAGTCAAGGTGACGGTGGCCGACGAGGTGAAATCGGTCGGCCCGGCGGTCTACGTCTGCAACCACCAGAGCAACTTCGACATCTTCACCGTGACCGGTGCGGTGCAGCCCGGTGTGGTGGCGGTGGGCAAGAAGAGCCTGCTGTGGCTCCCCTTCTTCGGCCTTATCTTCTGGCTATCCGGCAACGTGCTGATCGACCGCTCCAACCGCTCCCGTGCCATCGGCACCATAGGTCAGGTGGTGGATCGCATCAAGAATCGCGGCACCTCCATCTGGATGTTCCCGGAAGGGACCCGCTCCAAGGGGCGTGGCCTGCTGCCATTCAAGGCGGGCGCTTTCCACACTGCGGTACAGGCTGAAGTGCCCGTGGTGCCCATCGTCTGCTCCAGCTACTTCGGTCAGATCGACCTCAATCGTTGGGACAACGGCGAAGTGCTGGTGGAAGTGATGGCACCGGTCTGCAGCAAGGAGCACGGTGCCGCTGGCATTCGCGAGCTCTCCGAAGTGTGCCGTGCCAGGATGGAGGCCAAGCTGGCCGAATTGGACAGCAAGCTGGGCCACAGCCACGCAGCTTGACTAGATATCGCAGATGAATCGACAAGGGAGCCTCAGGCTCCCTTTTTTATTGGTAAAAATCACCACCTGGTTGGCTATTTTCACCAATAAACCCTTCTTGAATTTCCTCGGTAAATTCCCATCTATATGTAAAACAACAATAATTTTTCTTGGCACGGCTCTTGTAATGCAATGGGAAGAGATAGCCATCCCATCAACAAGGAACCAGACCATGAGCGTATTCAGCCGCCTGACCGACGTGATAAATGCCAACCTGCACAGCCTGCTCGACAAGAGTGAAGAGCCGGAGAAGATGCTGCGCCTGATGATCGAAGAGATGGAGCAGGTGCAGGTCGAGATGCGTACCCAGGCCGCCCGCGTGATTGCTGAACAGAAACAGCTGGAGCGTCACCAGCAGGCGTTGCAGGCGCAGATCCTGGAGTGGTCGGCCAAGGCCGAGCTCGCCATCCAGAAAGGCCGTGAGGATCTGGCCCGTGCCGCCCTCACCGAGAAGCTGGCGGAGGCCAGGAAATGTGAACAGCTGGAGCAGGACAAGGCCCGGGTGGCCGAGGTGCTGGCCCAGCTTACCGCCGACAGCGAGCGGTTGGCAGCCAAGCTGACCGAGGCGCGGGAGAAGCAGAAACTGCTGACCCTGCGCGAGCAGACGGCCCACAGCCGCATTCGTGCCCGTGCCCAGGTGGACAATCAGCGTATGCACGAGCTGATGGCACGGTTCGAAGGCTTTCAGGGGCGGGTCGATCAGCTGGAAGCCCAGCTGGAGGCGGCCACTTTGGGGCAGAATCCCTCGCTGGAGGCTCAGTTCCGCGAGCTGGAGCTCAATGACGAGATCGAGCGCGAGCTGGCCCGTCTCAAGGGGCAGAAGGTGGAGGTATAACCATGACTCCCTGGCCCAAGGATCTTGTCCATCGCAAGCTGACTGGCGTTTGCGCCGGCATTGCCCAACGGCTGGGGATCTCCAGAGTGACGGTGCGAGTGGTAGCCCTGCTCGCCCTGATCCTGGTGCCACCGCTGGCACTGGCTGCCTATCTGCTGGCGGTGCTGGTGATGCCGCCCCGTTATGAATTGAAACGCTGGCTGGATTGACCGCAAGGCAGCCCGGCGGCACAGAGAGCCCGTAAGGAGCAAGTTATGCTGGAATTTTTCATATTGCTGGGAGTGTTGCTGGTCATGGCACTGACCGGCTTTACCCTGGTAGCCATGCTGCTGGTGAGCGGCGTGTTTGTACTACTGGGGCTGCTGAGCGGCATGCTTGCCCTGATCGTCAAGTTGGCCCCCTGGCTGCTGGTCGCGCTGGCAGTCTGTTGGCTCATCAGCCACCGTCGTCAGCGCAACAATACCTATCTGTAGTTGTGCAACAAGTTATGAAATGCTCCCTGATTTCCCCTTTTCGGCCACTCATCGAGTGGCCTTTTTTTAGCTGTAACCCTTAAGGTCGGGTCGTTTCGGGTAACCACTGCGGGCTCCAGCTCTGCCAGAGTGCCGGGCTGTGGATCAGCTGCTCCTTGAAGGATTTTGGCTGCTGCTTGAGGCGATATTCGAGGCGCAGGGCTGCCCCCTTCTCGCCGACCTCCTGCTGCCAAGCCAGCGTCAAGGGGCCCTTGCCGCGCAGGGCGCGAGCCCCCTTGCCGCTCTGGTGCTGACGCAGACGACGTTGAGGATCCGTGCTGACCCCGGTATAGAGCAGGCCGGTGGCGGTGCGCACCATATAGATAAACCAGCGAGAAGAGGGGGGAGAGGCGTGCGGGGATATCCCGTCAGGAGGTTTTCTCATTTGTACTTCTCTGTGCCAAACTCAAAAGCAGTGCAAGGAGGTGCGATGAGAGTCTGGTTCTGGTTGTGGTTACTGTTGTCGGTTCCGGCTCTGGGGGAGACGATCCGTCTCTACGATTACCATCAGCATCCCCCCTTCAATACCGGAGTGGATGCCGGACTGAGCCGCGAGCTGGTCAAGTATCTCAATGAAAAGTTGGGGGGGGAACCCAGAATCGAGCTCTGGCTGGTTAATCGCGCCCGGCTGGCGCTGGAGATGGCGGATCCCGACTTTGACGGTCTGGTGGTCTGGGTCAATCCCGCCTGGGTAGGGGATCCCCATCGCGAGCGTTATCTCTGGACCTTTCCGGTGATGCGCGACACCAACGAGCTAATCTCGAACATCGACAAGCCGATCACCTATCGCGGACCCGACTCCCTCAAGGGATTGGTGTTCGGCGGGGTGGAGGGCTACCGCTATCAGGGGATCGACGATGCGGCAGCAAGGGGAGAGCTGGAGCGTCACGATGCCAAGAAGGTGAAGACCAATCTTGAGCTGCTAGTGCGCGGCCGCATCGATGTGACCATGGTGCCTGGCTCCGCGCTGGGCTTTTTCATCGACTCAAACCACTATCAGGGTAAGCTGTTTATCTCGCCCTTCCCCCAATCCAGCTATACCCGCCATATCCTGCTGCCCAAATCCCGTCCCGAGCTGCATGCCACCCTTAACGACATCGCCGAGCAGATGGACAGGGATCCCCGCTGGCACAAGGTGTTGGAGTCCTATCGCGGTACGCCCTGAGGGCGGCGCTTGAGCCGATGCAGTGGCAACAGGCTCACTAGCAAACCTGCCCAGACGAAGGCAAAACCGACCGCCTTGATGGGGTCCGGCGCCTCACCAAACCAGTAGATGGCGAGCAGGAAGGCGAGGCTGGGCTCGATATATTGCAGCAGCCCCACCGTGCTCATCCGGGTTCTCGCCACTGCGTAGCAGAACAGTCCCACCGGCAGCAGGGTGGCGGGCGCACTGCCCATCAGCAGCAGCTTGTCGGCCAGATCTCCGTTCACGAATGCCCCTTCCCCGTGCCATGCCAGCGTGCCGATGATGATCAGCGCGACGGGCAGTTGCACCATGGCTTCCAGATAGAGGCTGGTGCCGGTGTCGTAGTGGATTTTCTTCTTGATAAGGCCATAGCAGGCGAAGTTGGCCCCCATGATGAGGGAGAACCAGGGGAGCTGGCCGTAGCAGAAGAGCATGTAGGCGAGACCCGCCAGTGCCAGAGCGACTGCCAGATGCTTTTGCGGGGTGAGCCGCTCTTTGAGGAAGATGACGGCGAATACGATATTGAACAGCGGGGTCATAAAGAAGGCGAGGCTGGTTGTTAGCACCTGCCCGGTAGTGAGGCACCAGGTGAACATGCACCAGCTGATGGACATGACGGGGCCTGCCAGCAGAATGAGGCCGAGCTGGCGCGGCTCACTGCGTAACCGTGCCCACGGCACCTGGTGGCCAAGCAGCAGAAACAGGGCACCCAGCAGCACCACAGACCAGAGCACCCGGTGGGAGATCAGCTCCCACATGTTGACCTCGGGCATGAATTGATAATAGAGCGGTAGCATCCCCCACAGGATGAAGGAGAGGGTCGCGGTGCCGGTACCTAGCCAGTTTTTCATTATTGTCCGTTTATTAAATTAAACACTCATGGCGATAGTAGGGGGCGCGCCCTGTTTCCACAAGAGGGAAAACAGGGAAATGCTGGTACTATCAACGTCATGCAGCGAATCGATAAGTTGTTTGAGCAAATCAGGGCCTGCCGTCTGTGCGAGGCTCATCTGCCACTGGGGCCTCGTCCGGTGATCCGCGGGGCCGAGAGTGCCCGCCTGCTGATCATCGGTCAGGCGCCCGGCACCCGGGTGCATGCCAGCGGTATCCCGTGGGATGACCCCTCCGGTGACAGGCTGCGCCAGTGGCTCGGGGTCGATAAGGCCACCTTTTACGACGAATCCCGCATTGCCATCATGCCGATGGGCCTCTGCTATCCCGGCAGGGGAAAATCCGGCGATCTGCCACCGCGCCCCGAATGTGCGCCCACCTGGCACGACAAGGTATTGATGCTGTTGCCCAATATCGAACTGACCCTGCTGATCGGCCAGTATGCACAGGCCTACTACCTGCGGGGGGCGGCCAAGGGGTCGCTCACCGAAACGGTGCGCAACTGGGCCGATTATGGCCCCGGCTGGCTGCCGTTGCCGCATCCCTCCCCGCGCAACACCCTCTGGCTCAGGAAGAATCCCTGGTTCGAGCAGGAGATCGTCCCCCATCTGCAGCAAAGGGTCGCCCCGTTTCTGGGGAGACCCTGAGTATTAGAGCGCTGGCTCGGCCAGCGGTTTTGGCTTGCTGCGCGCCATGGCGATGAGCGGCAGGACGATGCAGATACAGCCCAGCAGCAGCGGCAGGCCCGGTTGCTCGTCAAACAGCCACACCCCAATGGCGACGGCCATCAGCAGACCGGTATATTCCGCCGAGGCGATCTTGCTCGCCTCCGCCTTGCGATAGGCCACTACGCACAATCCCGCATAGACCATGATCAGCGCCGACGAGCCGAAGGCGGGCCACCACATCTGCCACTGCCAGTCGCCCCCTTCCCACAATGCCAGCGCCAGGATAAAGGGCATGCTCAGCACGTTGGTGAAAAACAGGGTCTGGGCGATGGGCTGCTTGAGCGGGATCCGCTTGATCAGCAGGTTGTTGAGCGCCATCGACAGCGCCACCCCGAGCGCCGCCAGTGCGGCCCAGTTCACTTCGGTCGGGCGCAGCACGATCAGTACCCCGATAAACCCGATAACCGCGGTCAGCACCTTCTGGCGCGAGAGCGCTTCCCCCGCCATCCACACCGCCAGCGGCACCATCATCAGGGGGGCGGCATAGAAGAGGGCATTGGCGGTAGCGAGCGGCAAGCGGGTGAGGGCCACTACCATCAGGCAGACGCCGACCGCCCAGATATGGGCCCGCAGCAGGTGCCACTTGATGGCCACCGGTGGATTGCGGCGCCATGACCAGAGCAGCCAGGGCATCAGCAGAATGGCGGCCGAGAGCTGGCGGAAAAAGACAAACTGGAAGATGGGCTGATCCGGTTCCAGCACCTTGACCAGCGCATCGGAAAAGACCGCCACCATATTGCCCAGCACCAGATAAAGGATGCCGATCCCTACTGCATTCATACCACCTCCCACTTCAGATGAGCGGAGGGTAGCGTGCCGGTTGATATCCAGTAAAATGATAAAAAATGACCACTCATGAGATATTTAGATAATGAAGCTTCCTCCCCTGCGTGCGGTGCAATATTTCGAGGTGGTGGCCCGGCTGCTCAGCTTCTCCCGTGCCGCCCTTGAATTGAACGTCAGCCAGAGTGCGGTCAGCCACCAGATCCGCCTGCTGGAGGATTTTCTGGGTGAGCGCTTGCTGCTGCGTCAGGGTCGGCTGCTCTCGCTGACGCCGCAGGGGGAAAGCTACTTCGAGGGGATTGCCGCTGGGCTCAGCCAGATTGCCCAGAGCAGTGAACAGTTGCGTGGTGGTGGCGAGATGCGGCTGCGCCTCGCAGTCTACAGCTCGTTTGCGGTGAAGTGGCTGATCCCGCGGTTGGCCGGATTGCGCCAGCTCTACCCCGAGCTGGATTTGAGTCTGGAGATGGTGGCGGAAGATCCCGAGCTCTCTGATCGGGTGGCGGACTGTTTTATCACAGTCTCACCCCACGGGCGGGGCTACTGCCACGACCTTATCTATCAGGAGCGGCTCTTTCCGGTCTGCAGTCGCCGTCTGTTGCAGCAGATCAGCGGGGAGTGGCCCGAGGCCATCTGGCAGTTGCCGCTGCTCTCGGTGCAGTCCATTTACAAGGCGCGGGGGGAGGATTGGCAGCGCTGGGCCAAGGCGGGTGGCTTGGTGATCCCTGACGAGGCGCGAATGCACCACTTCAGCCATGTGCTGCTGGCGATGGAGGCGGCGGCCTGGGATCAGGGGGTGGCGTTCGTGAATGACTACATGCTGCGCCCCGATGATCCCCAACTGGTGGCCTTGCCGGTACACCAGCTGGAGACGGGGGATGCCTTCTACTTTACCTGCAAGCGCTCGCGGGCCCATGAGCCCGCCATCAGCCGGTTGCGCCAGTGGCTGATGATGGAGACACGCCAGAGCATGCCGCTCTAGCGCGGCATCAAGCTTTCTTGAACTGGCTTAGGACAAACAGGCTGGTGGCGCAGACGACGACAGAGGGGCCTGCCGGAGTATCTTGATACCAGGAGAGGGTCAATCCACCCAGCACGGCGAGACAGCCAATCAGCGCGGCAAAGCCGGCCATCTGCTCCGGTGTCTGGCTAAAGCGGCGGGCGGTGGCGGCAGGGATGATCAGCAGGGAGGTGATGATCAGCGCCCCGACAAACTTCATCGCTACGGCGATCACCAGCCCGATCAGCAGCATCAGCACGCAGCGCAACACGTCGACCCGGATCCCCTCGACCCGCGCCAGCTCTTCCGAGATGGTTATGGAGAGCAGGGGATCCCAAAGTCGCCACAGGGTGAGCAGCACCAGCGTGCCACCGCCGTAGATCCAGAGCAGGTCCATCGGTTGTACCGAGAGCAGGTCGCCGAACAGGTAGGCCATCAGATCCACCCGCACGTTATCCATAAAACTCAAGGTAACCAGACCGAGCGACAGGGCGCTGTGGGCCAGAATGCCGAGCAGGGTATCGGTCGCCACCTGCTGGTTGCGACTCATGATCACCAGCAGCATCGCCATGGCGAGGCAGCAGACCACCACCGCCAGGGTGAGATCGACCTGCAGCAGGATGCCCAGCGCGATGCCGAACAGACAGGCATGGGAGAGGGTGTCGCCAAAATAGGCCATCTTGCGCCATACCACGAAGCTGCCAAGGGGGCCGGCCAGCAGGGCGATGCCGAGACCGGCCGCGAGGGCGTATAACAGAAAGCTGTCCACTTGAATGTCCTGTTGCTTGCGCTATTTGCTGTGAGCGTTGTTGCGAGAAGGCAGGCGGATGACGGGGGCCTGCGGTTCATGATGATGGTGTTCGCCGTCGCAGTGGTGATGGTGGGTATAGACAGCCAGCACCTCCTGCTCCGGTCGCCCGAACAGACGGGCAAATTCGGGGTGGCGCGCCACGCTTTCCGGCTCGCCATGACAGCAGACGTGGCGATTGAGGCAGATCACCTCGTGGGTGCTGGCCATCACCAGATGCAGGTCGTGGGAGACCATCAGCACGGCGCAATTGAACTCGGCGGCGAGCTGGCCGATGAGAGCATAGAGTTCAATCTGGCCGGTGATATCCACACCCTGCACCGGTTCATCCAGCACCAGCAGCTCGGGCTTGACCAGCAGGGCGCGAGCCAGCAGTACCCGCTGCATCTCGCCACCGGAGAGTTTTTGCATCCGGTTTTCCAGCAATCCCTCTGCGCCCACCCGGGCCAGAGCTTCCTCGATGGAGAGGCGGCTATTTTTGCCCAGTTGCAGGAAGCGTCGCACCGTCAGCGGCAGGGTGGGATCCAGATAGAGGCGCTGTGGCACATAGCCGACTCTCAGATCGCGGCTGCGGGTGATCTTGCCCGAATCCGGCGTGAGCAGGCCCAGCACCAGCTTGCTCAGGGTGCTCTTGCCCGCCCCGTTGGGGCCGACTAGTGTGGTGATTTTGCCTTTATTGAGGGTAAAGGAGACCTTGTCGAGCACAGAGCGTCCATCAAACGAGAGAGAGACCTCTTTCAGCTCTACCAGTTGGCTCATGACAACTCCGGGGTTTACAGCCAGTGAGAGTTATAATATAACAAAAAGCGGCTGTTATATTATCACATACTCACCCCCTGACGAGATTCACCAATGAGAATTATTGCGCTTTTTACTGCCCTGCTGGCGGTGAGTTTGCCTGTTCGTGCCATTGAGGTACTGACCACCATCAAGCCCCTTGGCTTCATCGCTGCGGCGATCACTGACGGCGTGAGTGAGCCCAAGGTATTGTTGCCGACCGGCGCCTCTCCCCACGATTTCTCCCTGCGCCCCTCCGATATTCGCAGCATCAACAGTGCTGGGCTGGTGGTGTGGGTTGGCCCCGAGCTGGAAGGGTTTATGGCCAAGCCGCTGGCCAATCATCCCCATGCTTTGGCCCTGACTCAGGTTGAGGGAATGCCGCTGTTCAACTACGCGACTCAGGATAGTCATGACTCCCATGACCATGATGATCACGATCATGCCGCCCACGAGCACGGTAACCATGATCATGATGAAGGGCATGAGGGACATCATCACGAAGGGGTCGATCCCCATATCTGGCTTGGCCCGACGCAGGCCAAGGTGATTGCCAAGGCGATCGCAAGTGAATTGGGCAAGCTGGATCCGGCCAATCAGGCTCGCTATGACGCCAACCTCGCGGCATTTGATGCCAAGGTGGATGCCAAGGACAAGGTGATTGCCGGCCAGATGAAGGCAGTGAATGAGAAGGGGTACTTTGTCTTCCACGAGGCGTATGGCTACTGGGAGCGCCATTACGGCATGAGTTCAAAAGGTCACTTTACCGTGAGCCCTGAGCGTCGCCCGGGCGCCAAGACCCTGGTGGATATCCGCAAGGCACTGGAAGAGAAGCAGGCGAGCTGTATTTATGCCGAGCCGCAATTTTCACCGGCAGTGATCGAATCGGTGGCACGCAATACTGGCGCCAAGGTGCTGTTGCTTGATGAGGTGGGTGAACAGGTGCCGCTTGGCCCGGATGGTTATCCCCAATTCATGCAACAACTGGCAGACGCATTTGCCCAATGTCGCTGATTAGCGGCTGAGTCTCTCATCCGGACGGACTATACTGACCTCCAGCATCTGACATGGAGTGTCCGGTATGAAATGGTTGTTGATCCCGGCCTGCACGTTGGCGCTATGTTGCGCCAACGTGCAGGCTTCGCGTCTTTCCGAATATATTGCCAGTCCGGACCTGCGGGCCAAGCTGCAGGAAGTGTATGGTGGCCGGGCCATCCAGCGGGCCGAGGCATTTTCTCGCCTGCTCACCCCCAGAGCGGGTACAACCGACCAGCAGAAGATCGAGCTGGTGAACAACTACTTCAACAATCTGACCTACAGCGAGGATCCCAAGCTGTGGGGGGATGAGGATTACTGGGCCAATCCGCTGGAGTTCATCGGTGCCCGGGGTGGGGATTGCGAGGATTACAGCATCTCCAAGTACTACACCTTGATGGAGCTGGGGGTGGATGAGAAGAAGCTGCGGCTGGCCTACGTCAAGGCTGTGCGTTACAACCAGTTCCACATGGTGACGCTCTACTTCCCTACGCCCAAGGCTGACCCACTGGTGCTCGACAACATCAACAGCCGGATCCTGCCGGGCAGCAAGCGTACCGATCTCATTCCCGTTTACAGTTTCGATGCCAAAAGCATCTGGATCATGAAGTCACGGCGGGAAGGGACGCTGGCGGGGAGCGCCGATCGGTTGGCGCAGTGGACATCGATGAAGACCCGTTTCTCGAGCGAGCAACTGCGCTCTCCCCGCCGTCAGCTATAGTTTGCCCGCCGCTTTCAGCTCCTCGAAATATTTCGCCGCGCCCGGATGCTGCTCAATACTCAGCACCGGGCCGGTTTTATTGCGTGCCCGGTGAAACATATTGGCGTAGCCATAAGTCTGCTCATTGAACTTGGTCTGCTGGGTCAGCATGGCCTTGGTCAGACGATAGACAGACTCTTCCGGCATGCTGGCATTGGTAACCAGGGTGGCGGCAATGGCAAAGGTGGGCGTTGCCTTCAGATTGCCGGGGTAGATACGAGCGGGCACCTGACTACGTTGGTAATATTTGACCCCCTTGAGTAGCTGATCCCGGGTGGCCCCATCGATGGGGAGGAAAGTGACCGCGCAACGTTTGGCGGTGTCGAGCACAATCCGGTTGGGATGCCCCATCACCAATGCAAATGCGTCGATCTGCTTGCTGCAGAGCGCATCCGGCAGGTTGGCCATGCTTTTCAGATCGAGATCCTGTTCTTTCGCTCCCAAGATGTTGAACAGGGTCAGCGCCGTCTGGCGGGTTCCCGAGCTCTTCAACCCCATATCGATGGGGGCGAGCTTGAGCTGTTCCAGTGACGTGATATCACCATCGGCACGGATCACTATGGTGAAGGGCTCGGCATGGGTGGCAAACAGGGCGCGCAGCTCAGGTTGCGGCTGCGTGGCAAAAGGGCCCAAGCCCTGGCTTGCCTGATATAGCCAGTCTGACTGCACCATGGCGTAGGCGGTCTCGCCACTCTTCAGCCGCTTCAGGTTTTCTATTGAACCCGATGAGCTCTGCAATGTGCACGCAAGTTGCTCATCGACCTCATGGGCCAGACGGCAAAACTCTTTGGTTATCTGGTGATAAATCCCCTGCTCACCCCCGGTGGTTATAGTGACGGTTTCAGCCATCAGGCCGGGTTGCCACAGCAGAGGCAACAGCATGGCGAGCTTCTTCATGATTGCGCCTCCTTGGCATAACCATCGATACCCCAGGTCCGCAGTTTGTCGATGTCGCGACACTCTCCCGATTCTGCCAGTAGGGTATAGCCAGCAGCATGCATGGTTTGGGAGAGCAGATTCCAGTAGAGCGGCGCATCGGTCAGCTGACAGCTGATAAAAATGGGATTGAGCGGGTCAAGTTGATTGAAGGTATCCGCATTGAGGGGAATGGCGCTGAAGGCGAGCTCACACCCCTGTTCCTGCAACGCAGCCAATGTGGCTTGGCCGTGGGCGGGAAAGGTGACCACATCCCAGCGCCAATCCAGTGTTTTGCCGCGGCCCTGGCTTAGCAGGGGGGAGATCTCGGACCATTGCGGGTGATTGAGCAGGGAGAGGGGCAGCAAGATCCCCTCTATATGAGAGTGCTGCCACTGTTGCAGGGCGCTCTGGATGGTTGCGAGAGCGCTGTCGGCACCGAGGGGCTGACTGGGCAAGAAACGCTGATAGAGCGCGATCTCCCCTTGTGTGGAGACAAATTTTTGCAGTTGCCCGCCTTCCGGCATTGGGCTTAGCCCTTGCAGTGGCTGTGGCATGGTTGGGGCAAGCTGTTTTCCCAGTTGGGTGATCTTGAGTCGTTGTTGCAGCAGATCCCGTTTGCGTTCGGAAACCAATTGGTTGATGGAAAGTGCCACCTCTTTAAGGTCTTGCAACCAGGGAGTGGGCAGGGTGCTGTTGAACTGGTGTTTGCGGATACGGATCAGCTGCAGGTTGATCTGCTCCAGGGGCTGCAGCAGGCGTTTGCACACCAGGGAGATGATCAGGGTAAATACGACGAGGCCCGCCAACAGCGCCAGACCGGTGCGACTGATGGCATTCCACAGATGCTGATAGGCGTAGCCGCTATGTCCCTCAAGGGTCAGAGTGCCCAGCATGCGCCAGCCATCGGTCAACTCTTGCTCAATCTTGACGGGGGGCATGCCGATAACCGAGGGAAGCCAGCCGGGAACATTCTGCTGGGTAGAGTGGAATACCTTCTGAAACAGCACCTGACCATCCGGATCCACCAGCATGACCGAGCTGACGAAACCGCCATCGAACATGGCATTGACGATGGTTTCGGCCAGCACCTGATCATCATTGAGCAGGGTGCCTTGCAGTACCAGTCCAAGGGCTGTGATGGCGGTCTCCAGATTGGCCGACATCTGATCAAGGATTGACTGGCGGACTGTGGAGACTTCAAGAACGAACAACATAACTGCACCAATCAGGAACAGTACAAGGATTATCCAGCGCAACAGTTTTGATAACGTCATATCCACTCCATGGAAAAATTATCGCAACATTTGAATTTTTAATGCCGAATCGAGTCCGACCCGGCTCTTAAAAATAGGAAAAAATAGTTAAAAAAGGCGATCATTTCTGCCCATCAGGGCGTGTTATGCATAAAATGTGAGGTTCATGCAGATTGTGATGAACTATTTGTAATTTGTTTTGTCCAAAAAACAGTTTTATACGGTTTTGTCACAACTGACATCGCAATACTCTCTCTTGGATCTAAATACAGGATAGCGGATGAAACGTCTCCGTCCCTTGGTAGCACAGGCTGCCAATTGGGAACCACCGGTTCCCCGCAAACATTTTTACGCCATGCTGATGCTGACGGCCATGACCTTGTCAGCAGTGGCATTGCTGCCAGCGCCGGGGGATATCCTGGAGCGGCCTCTTCGCCTTGAGTTGCCCATTGATACCGCCGGTACGGCAACCAACGAAAACAACACCGATTTTAACGAAATCCCAGACCACGAACTGGTTGATCAGAGTGCGGCAGAGGACGATATCCCTGTTGATACCGCACCGCAGTGGCAGGATTACCGAGTGCGTAATGGTGAGAACCTGACCGCCATTTTTAACAATCTGGGACTCTCTACCACTACTCTCTACAAGGTACTTGATGCGGACAGCAAGAACTATCTGGCCAGATTGAAACCGGGCCAGACCATAGAGCTGCTGATCGATCAGGACAACATTCTGCAACAACTCAAGATCCGCTTGAACATCAAGCAGACGCTGGTGATGGCGCGCAGTGACGATGCTTATACTGCCTCCATGATCAACGAGAAGGTCGAGTGGCAGCCGCAGCGTTACAGTGGCGTGATCAACGGCAGTTTCTATGTCAGTGCCCGCAATGCTGGCATTCCTGCCAATCATATCCAGAAGATTGCCAACCTGTTCCAGTGGCGGATGAACTTTGCCCAGGATCTGAAAAAGGGCGATAAATTCAAGGTGTTGGTACGCCAGGAGACAGTCGAGGGCAAGAGCACCGGTAACAGCCAGCTGCTGGGTGTGGAAATGATCAGTCAGGGCAAGACGGTGTCGGCCTGGCTCTCCGATGATGGCAACTATTACGATGGTCAGGGCAACAGCCTGGAGCGTGGTTTCCGCCGTTATCCGACCCACAGTCGTTACCGGATCAGCTCAAACTTCAACCCCGCGCGCAAGCATCCTGTGACTGGTGCTATCCGTCCCCACGAGGGGACCGACTTTGCCGTTCCGGTGGGTACCCCGGTACTGGCCACGGGTGACGGTGTGGTCCAGAAGGCGACCAGCCACCCGCTGGCGGGTACCTATATCGTCATCAAGCACGGTCGAACCCTCTCTACCCGTTATCTGCACCTGAGCAAGTTGCTGGTCAAAACCGGTCAGCGGGTGAAGATGGGCGACAAGATCGGCCTCTCCGGCAATACCGGTCGCTCGACTGGTGCTCACTTGCATTACGAGCTGCGGATCAACAACCGTCCGGTTAATGCCATGACCGCCAAGCTGCCGATGGCTGAACCGCTCAGTGGCAAGGAGCGTCGCCAGTTCCTGGCCAAGGTGAAGAGCTACCGCAAGGAGCTGGCCGCCGGTTAATCGCTGTAGCCACTAGCTGAAATGAAAAGGCCCCGCCAGACTGGCGGGGCTTTTTTGCATGAGCAGTGTTGGTCAGTAACCCTTGTCGAAGTCAATCTTGCCATCCAGTGGCTGGCCATCGATAAAGCGAATGTAGTTGCGTACAAATATCTGGGCCACATCCTCTGGAAAGCTGTAGGCGCTGTTGTGGGGGGTGACGATTAGGTTGGGTTGTCCCCACAGTGGACTGTCGGCGGGCAGCGGCTCCTGCTCGAATACATCCAGCACCGCCATTGCCAGCTTGCCGGTACGCAGCGCTGTGAGCAGGTCACCCGAGTGTACAGCGCTGCCACGACCGACGTTGAACAGGATGGCGCCCGGTTTGCAGTGTTCGAAGCGCGCGGCATTGAACAGATGACGGGTATCGCGGGTGGCAGGCAGCACGCTGACGATGACATCGGCCTGCGCCAGCATCTTGTTGAGCGCAGGCAGTTGATAAACCTGGTCAAACCCGGCACGTTCCCGACCACTGCGGCTGATGCCCAGCACCTTCATACAAAAATGTTTGCCGGTGTGGGCGATATGCTGGCCAATGCTGCCGGTACCCAGGATCAGCATGGTTTTCCCTTTGAGCCCCTCATAGGGGTGACTCTGCCAGAGTCGTTGTCTTTGTTGTTCCCGATAGAGAGGAAGTTGGCGTGTCAGACTGAGCAGATGACCAAAGACATACTCGCTCATCAGCGGGCCGAAGATGCCGCGCACGTTGGTGAGCTGATAGTTGCGACGACTGTCCGGATCGAGCAGCACGTCGACCCCGGCATAGGTGGACTGGAACCAGCTCAGCTTGTTGGCTTTGGGCAGCAGTGGCTTGGCGCGGGCTGGCTCTGCCAGCAGAATATGGGCCTCGCCGATAAGTTGTTCGGCATCGCTCGGGTTGTCGGCCCGCAGAATGCGCAGATGAGGGAGGTTGGCCGCCTTGAGCAGACGTTCGTAGTGAGCATTATCCTGGCTGAGCAAAAGAAGGGTACGTTGGCTCATACTCTTGTTCCTTATCAGAATTTGCGGCGCGACAAGATGCCGCTCTCGTCCCATCTTACCCGAGTTGCCAGCGCAACATAGCCGACCAGGGCGCTTTTTCGTTTTCGCCACGCCCCTCGTGGGCTACAATCTGCCCCACATTTTGCAAAGGATCCGACTCCAGTGTTTGGTGACAAGTTTTATAAGCGACTGGCCGAGCTACAGCCTTGGCAACAGACCGTCTACACCCTGGCGCTGGCAGAGCGCATGTACCCCAACTATGCCCTGTTCAGCCAGGCTTCCGGTTTTGGCAATGCAGATGCCTTCCGGCACGCGCTGGATCAGATGTGGAACTATCTGACCGTCAAGGGCTCACGTGTCAATCTGGGAGCCATTCTCGAAGAGTTAGAAGCCCATATCCCGGATCCCCGCAAGTTTGAATCCTACGGCGCCTATCCGGCGCTGGATGCCTGTGTGGCACTGGGCTGCGCCTACAACTCGGTGATCTGCCGGGTTGGCGAAGAGGCCAACGATGCCAGCCATGCCTCCGTTGGCACTGTGGCCGGTTTTATCGAGCTGCTGGAGGAGCGGGATCTGACAGAAGAGGAGCTCTACGAGCACGAGTACATGGAGGCCGAGCTGGAGTTTCAGGTCGAGTTGCTCAAGCGGGTTGCCCATGAGCGCGACAGCGATCGTATCCTGGCTATCAGAGCATTCGCCTCTCAGGATGGCGTCTCCAATATCGGTATCAGCCTGGAAGAGTAATTATCTCCGGTGCCTGATAGACAAAAGCTCCCGGTCGGGAGCTTTTTTTATGTCTGTCATTCTGTGGCTGTTTAAGCTTGCTCTTCGGTCAGGGGTCTGACGCTCAGCACCGGGGCAGCGTCGATTTCGTCTGCATTCATCATGGTGGAGATGCGTTGCAGGGAGGAGAGCAGCAGGGTCTGTTCCCACGCTTCCAGCGCCTGAAAACGCTGGATGAAGCGCTCTTGCAGCGGGGTCGGGGCCTGGGCCAGCAGGGCGCGGCCTGCGTCAGTCAGTGTCGCGTGAACCTTGCGCTTGTCGGTATTGCTGCGAACGCGCTGCACCAGTTGACGGCTCTCCAATCGGTCCATGATGGTAGTGGCGGTGGCCTGGCTCATGTTGGTGTGATCGGCCAGCTGACGCATGGAGATCTGTCCCAGCTCGTCGATCCCTTTTAGCAGCAATAGTTGCGGGGAAGTGAGCCCGGCTTCTTTGATCAAGCGCCTGGAGTGCATGTCGATGGCACGAATAATCTGGCGCAGGGCGACCAGTACTTCATCATGTTTTTCCATGGGGTGTGCGTCATTTGAGGGCTATGGAGAGGCGCAAAATTTTCCGCCTAATTCGTTACAAGGTCAATATTGTTTTTGTTGTAATGGTTTTTGCTCTAATCAATTTTGTGTTAGGTTGTCGGGCATTTCACGGAATTCACCCTGACATTTGAGGAGCGAGATGATGAATGACGAGCTGGATATCAAGTCTCTGGTGGCCGAGTTACGTGTGGTTAGAGTGCGCTATGAACTGCCGGACACCTCGGCTTTTGTGCGTTATCAGCCTGCCTATGATGAAGACCCCAACAACCTCAAGGTACACCACTATGATGGTGAGTTACCCCTCTCTTGCAGTGAGACAGGTACTTTCAACCTAAAGGAGTTGGTGAATGAATTACGCTACGCCTATGTGCTGGTGCACCTCTTTCCTGACGAAAGCGCCATGAACTTCTATCTGACCGGCCTCGATACCGGCCTGGCCCAGCTGGAGTTCATCGGCGGCTCTTACGACTTCAACCGCCTCTGGATCACCAGCGGTGTCTCCAATCAGGGTGTCCCCATGGCCATCTTCCTCGGCAAGCGTCACGCCGTGAACGGCCAGCCCTCGGTTTCGCTGGTGGATCACCGCGAACAGGCAGCCGGCAAACTGGTCTATCGCGCCATCGGCGGGGCCGGTGATCATGTGGGCGAAGACTTTTTCAACAACGACTAAGGAGGCTGGATGCGAGCAAGCAAAGGGCTATTGAAAGGCCTCAACCCCACCATGGCCATGACGGCCCTCACCGTGATCACCCTGTTTTTACTGTTTGGCGTTTTTGTTCCCGATACCGCAGCCGCCTGGTTTGTCGGTGCCAAGGATCAGATTATTGCCGGGTTCAAGTGGTACTACATTCTGGTGGTCGCCCTGTTCCTGTTCTTCGCTGTCTACCTGATGTTCAGCCGTTTTGGCAGCATCCGGCTGGGTGACGACGACCAGGTACCGGAGTTCGGCTACTTCGCTTGGTTCTCCATGCTCTTTAGCGCGGGCATGGGGATCGGTCTGGTGTTCTGGAGCATCGCCGAGCCGATGAACCATCTGCAGGGCAATCCGTTCATTACCGAAGGGATGACCCCGGAAGCGGCCCAGATCGCCATGCGCCTCACCTTTTTCCATTGGGGCCTGCACCCCTGGGCCATCTATGTGATCGTTGGCTTGTCGCTGGCTTTTTTCAGTTATCGCCGCAAGTTGCCGCTGGCTATTCGCTCCGTGCTTTACCCCATTCTCGGTGAGCGCATCTACGGCTTCTGGGGCCATGCGGCCGATGTGCTGGCGGTGTTCGGCACCGTGTTCGGGGTGGCAACCTCCCTCGGTCTGGGGGTCTCCCAGATGAATACCGGCCTCAACCAGATGTTCGGTATGGCAGTGTCGCAGTCCAACCAGCTTTGGCTGATTGGCGGTATCAGCCTGATCGCCACCCTCTCGGCGGTTTCCGGGGTCGGGCGCGGGGTGAAGATCCTCTCCGAGCTCAATATCTGGCTGAGCGTCTTCGTACTCGCACTCTTTCTGGTGCTGGGGCCGACCACCTATATCCTCAACGCCTATGTACAGAACATCGGTGATTACCTGCAGAACATCGTCAAACTGAGCTTCTGGACCAACACCGAGGCCAACGGCACCTCGGCCTGGCAGTCGAGCTGGACGGCGTTTTACTGGGGCTGGTGGATTGCCTGGGCGCCGTTTGTCGGCATGTTTATCGCCCGTATTTCCAAGGGGCGTACTATCCGCGAGTTTGTGCTCGGTGTGTTGCTGGTACCCTCGCTGCTCGGCATGTTCTGGCTCACCGTGTTTGGCGGTACGGCGATGAATCTGGAGCTGTTTGGCGGTGGCGGCGTGGTCGCTGCGGTCAATCAGGATGTGACGCTGGCGCTCTACAAGACGGTCGAACTGCTGCACTGGGATACCTTCGGCTGGATCGCCAAGGCCGTGCTGACCCTGCTCATCTGCACCTACTTCATCACCTCCAGTGACTCGGGCACGCTGGTCATCACCACTCTGCTCTCCATCGGTGATCAGGAGCCGCCGGTACTGCACCGCGCCGTATGGGGTCTGGGGCAGGGGCTGGTTGCTGCTATCCTGCTGGTCTCTGGCGGCCTGGCAGCCTTGCAGGCGGCCAGCATCATAGCGGCGCTGCCCTTCTCGGTGATCATGCTGGCGATGTGCTATTCGCTGATGCTGGGGCTCAAGCAGGAGAGCCAGCGCCAGTTCGAGTATCGCCAGAATCTCAAGCGCCACGATGGCTCATCCCATATGAGCCTGATGGAGCGAATTGGTCCTGCATAACGGCACCAGCAGGGGTTAGCGCCCCCTTACATATAAACTTGGATGCAAAACGGCCGCCCTGGCGATGCTCTCCTTGCGGAGCTCATCATCAGGGCGGCCGTCTGTTATGGGGCCGAGGTTACTCCTCGATAAAGGTCCACTCATCCTTGATGCGGCTAATGGCATCAGTGCGCTTTTTGGCGAGCTGCTCCTTGATCTCTTCTCCCTTGTAACCGGCCGCCACTATCTCTTTCACCGGCACTGCCTGGGCGGCAGCCAGCGCTTCGGCCACATAGTCCGGCTCGGCGTAGACCCGCTCCTCGAAACCGGTGCGGCCGTGGAAGTCGGCGCGGCAGGCATCCAGCAACTGGGCAAAGCGCTCGGGGCGACGCCAGGCATCAGCCTTGTCGAACACTTTGAGCAGGGTGGCGGGCTTGAGCTCAAAGGCAATATGGATGTGGGTGTGCAGATCGCTCACCAGCAGCGCCAGATCCCGGCACTCATTGGGTACCCGGAACCGCTCGCACAGGGCGCGAATAAGCGGCAGCCCTTTCTGGCCGTGACCGTGATGGCTGGGCCAGAACTCCTTGGGGGTCACTCCCTTGCCAAGGTCGTGGCAGAGGGCGGCAAAGCGGACTGTCAGCTCGGGGGAGATCCGGCACGCCTGCTCCAGCACCATCAGGGTGTGGATGCCGGTATCGATCTCCGGATGCCACTTGGCCGGGGCGGGGACGCCGAACAGAGCGTCGATTTCGGGGAAGAGCGCCTTTAGGGCGCCGCACTGGCGCAGCACCTCGATAAAGATCTGCGGGGTTGGCCCCAGCAGCACCTTCTCTAGCTCCTTCCAGACTCGCTCCGGCGTGAGGTGGGTTAGCTCGCCAGCGGCCGTCATCTCGCTCATCAGGGCGAGGGTCTCCGGCGCGATGGTAAAGCCCTGAGCGTGGAAGCGGGCGGCGAAGCGGGCGACCCGCAGGATGCGCAGCGGATCTTCGGCAAAGGCAGGGGAAACGTGGCGCAGCAGCCGTTTTTCCAAATCCTCGATGCCGCCGTAGGGATCGTGGAGCTGGCCCTGATCATCCTCGGCGATGGCGTTGATGGTGAGATCCCGGCGCAGCAGATCCTGCTCGAGCGTCACATCGGGGGCGGCGTGGCAGACAAAGCCGGTGTAGCCCTGACCCTGTTTGCGTTCGGTACGGGCGAGGGCATACTCCTGCTGGGTTTTGGGGTGAAGAAATACCGGAAAGTCGCGACCGACCTGGGTAAAACCCAGCGCCAGCATCTGTTCCACGGTGGCGCCGACCACCAGATGATCCCTGTCGCCCTGCGGCAACCCCAGCAGGCGATCCCGCACTGCGCCCCCAACCAGATAAGTCTGCAAACCGTCTCTCCCGTCATCAATCGTGGGGCCGAGTATATCGTCTTTGTTACCGCTTTGCTGCCTGACCACCACCTGCCCGCAGCGCCAGTCAGCGCGGCTTTGACTTGGGCGTGACGAGGCCTTACGCTGCCGCACCAGACAGCTGGCGCTGTGCTGCGGGATGACTTTATGCCCGCGCAGGCCAGATGAGCCGAAGGAACCGCAGAGTTCCCCATATATCAACGACATGAGCACAACGTGAATCAATCAACCTTCGCAAGCCGGGTTCTGGAGTGGTACGAGCTTCATGGCCGCAAAACCCTGCCCTGGCAGCAGGAGAAGACCCCTTACCGGGTCTGGATCTCGGAGATCATGCTGCAGCAGACCCAAGTCGCTACCGTGATCCCCTACTACCAGCGTTTTATGGCGCGCTTCCCCGATGTGGTGGCGCTGGCCGATGCCCCTGTCGACGAGGTGCTGCACCACTGGACCGGGCTTGGCTACTACGCCCGGGCCCGCAACCTGCACAAGGCGGCCCAGCAGATCCGCGATCATCACCATGGCCTCTTTCCCGAGCGCTTTGACGAGGTGATGGCGCTGCCGGGCATTGGTCGCTCAACCGCCGGGGCCGTGCTGTCGCTCTCTCTGGGTCAGCCCCACGCCATCCTTGATGGCAATGTGAAGCGTGTACTCACCCGCTGGCTGGCGCTGCCGGGCTGGCCCGGCCAAAAACAGGTGGAGAACGAGCTGTGGGAGATCGCCATCCGGCTGACCCCCAAGCTGGGGGTGGCGCAATACAATCAGGCAATGATGGATATCGGGGCCACTATCTGCACCCGCAGCAAGCCTGCCTGTGATCGCTGTCCGGTGCGGGCCGATTGCCAGGGGCTGTCGCAAGGCAAGCCTACCGCTTATCCCAACAGCAAGCCGAAAAAGAGCATTCCGGCCCGCGATGGCGTCATGTTGTTGATCCGCCATGGTGACGAGTTATTGCTGGAGAAGCGGCCGCCACAGGGGATCTGGGGCGGGCTCTACTGCTTCCCGCAGGTGGCCTCGCTGGCGGAGGTGGATGGTCTGCTGGCGTCCCTTGGCCTGAGCCATCACGGTTATCGTGAACTGGCCGGTTTTCGCCATACCTTCAGCCACTTCCATCTCGATATTCAGCCGCTGCTGATTGACATTGATGAGGCGCAGCCGCTGCGGCTCATGGAAGCAGATAACCGACTCTGGTATAACTTACGCCATCCTGCCGAGGTGGGGCTGGCGGCCGCCACGGCCCGCCTGCTCGCCTATCCAGAGTTACAACCATAGAGGTCAACATGAGCCGTACTGTATTTTGCCAACGCCTGAAAAAAGAGGGCCCGGGTCTGGATTTCCAACTCTATCCCGGTGAGCTCGGCAAGCGGATTTTTGACAACATCAGCAAGGAAGCCTGGGCCGAGTGGCAGAAGAAGCAGGTGATGCTGATCAACGAGAAAAAGCTCAACATGATGAATCTTGAGCATCGCCAACTGCTGGAAAAAGAGATGGTCAGCTACCTGTTTGATGCAGGTGAAGTGCAGATCGAAGGTTACACCCCGCCTGCCCAGTAAGCTCTCCGGCTGTTGTACGTGTGAACAGGTGCGGGAATGGCGCCACACTGGCGTGACCGCTCCTGAAGTCGCAGCAAATGAATGATGGGCAGCTCTGCTGCCCGGTTTGAGGATCCTATGGGCCGAATTTTTTGGCTGCTGTGCACCCTGCTGTTTCTCTCTGCCTGCTCATCCTCCCCCAAGCCCAGCGGGAGTGAGGATGACGATCTGGTCAACGGCAAGGACATCCGCGGTTTTGAACACATGATCAGCGCGCTCTCCCATAACGTGAACGAGATATGGGGGCGGGAGGCGCTGTTTGCGGGCAAGTTTGACTACGTCAAATACACGGATCAGTACAAGAGCCGGGCCCACATCGACTTCTCCAGCGGTCACATCATGGTGGAGACGGTCTCGGGCATCGATCCCCGCGCTCACCTGCGTCGCGCCATCATCGAGACCCTGCTGACGCCGGACGATCCGGCCGAAGTGGATCTTTACTCCGACCGGGAAATTCTGACTGGTGGCGAGCCCTTCCTCTACGGTCAGGTGCTGGACAATCAGCGCCAGCCAATCCGCGCCTCCTGGCGCGCCGAGCGTTATGCCGATTACCTGCTCAACACTGCGATGAAGAAGCGCACTTTGGGGATTCGCACCATCTTCTTCGTCGATATTCCCATGGTGGCCAACCATGAAGATCGACGGGGCTACAAGTATGCGGGGATCATCCGGGAAGCGTCGCGCAAATACGGCGTGCCGGAGAGCCTGATCTATGCGGTGATCAAGACCGAGAGCAGCTTCAACCCCTATGCGGTGAGCCATGCCAACGCTTATGGCCTGATGCAGGTGATCCCGGCTACCGCCGGTCGTGACGTCTATGTTCGGGTCAAGGGCAAGAACGGCCAGCCGACCCGGGAGGAGCTGTTCAACCCGGCCTACAACATCGATGTCGGTACCGCTTATCTGCACCTGTTGCAGACCGTCTATCTGGCGGATATCGAGGATCCGCGCTCCCGTCGCTATGCGGTGATCTCCGCCTATAACGGTGGTGCTGGCGGGGTACTCAATACCTTCTCCAGCGATCGCAAGGCGGCGCCGGGTCGGATCAACCGGCTCTCCCCCGAGGCGGTCTATCAGGTGTTGACCGAGCAGCATCCCAAAGAGGAGGCGCGCCGTTACCTCTACAAGGTCAATCAGGCCGAGAAGGGGTTCAAGAGAGCCTTTGCCAGTCGGGCCGGTTAAGCGGTGATGCTGGGTTAACCATGCAAAAGGGCGCTTGATATCAAGCGCCCTTTTAACGTCTGGCCAGTTCGTCGTTGAAGTGGCCTTATTTGGCGATAAAGCCGCCCTTGGTCTGCGGGGCCGCGCCCACTTTCTCCAGGGTTTTCACTTCCACTTCGGTCTTGTTCCAGCTGTGGTCCACTTCACCACGGATGCGGATCTGATCATCCGGGCCCACTTCGGTGCCACGCCACACATCCTGATCCACTTCGACCTCCACTTCACCGCTGGCATCGCGGAACAGATAGTTCTCGCCGCCCAGGTGCTTGACCAGTTTCCCTTCCAAGGTGGCCCAGCTGTCATCGGCCAGATCTTTCAGTTGAGCAACGGAAACCTTGTTCTGCTCCTGCGGGCCGGTATAGGCCGCCATGGCAAAAGAGGAGACAGACATCAGGGTCAACAGTCCGATTACGCTTGCGCTTGCCTTGTTCATTTCATACTCCTGTCGTTGGTATGAGGGCATTGTGCCGGGGGTGGCGTGAAACAAGCGTGAAAGAAATAGGCTGGTGTGATTGTCTGTTTTGTGAGCGCAAGCGATTTCATCGGTGGCGGAACATGTGTGATTTCATCTGGAACTGTAATCTGTCGCCTTCACCAGAAGTCAGTGGCAGCAGACTCTTCCCATGCCTGTCGCCACTCGAGGAGAAGTCCGCAGGTCTCACCTGCTTAATCGAAGAGCATAACAATATGAAAAAATGGCTTGTTTGTTTATTGGGGTTAATGGCATTGACCGCGCAAGCGGCAGAGGGACGTCAACCTTTTTCCCGGGTCGTGATGTTTGGTGACAGCCTCTCCGACACCGGCAAGATGTACAAGAAGATGCGGGGGTATCTCCCCTCCAGCCCACCTTACTTCAACGGGCGTTTCAGCAACGGCCCGGTGTGGCTGGAGCAGTTGGGTGACGAGCGCTTCCCCGGTCTGGTCGTGGCCAACGAGGCGGAAGGCGGTGCAACGGCGGTGGCCTATAACCATCTGGGCGCCCTGAACGGCTGGCTCGGTTTCTGGTCCTGGGATCCCAAATATCAGGTGATCAACAACCTCGATTACGAGATCGATCAGTTCCTGAAAAAGGACAAGTTCCGTCCCGATGATCTGGTGGTGATCTGGGTCGGAGCCAACGACTATCTGGCCTATGGCTGGAACACCGAGCGGGATGCGGATCGGGTGATCGATACCATCCGTCTGGCATCCAACCGGTTGGTGCTCAACGGTGCGCAGCAGATCCTGCTGTTCAACATTCCTGATCTGGGGCAGACCCCGTCAGCCCGCAGCATGAAGGTGGTGGAGAAGGTGCGCCATGTGGCCAGCTACCACAACCAGAAGTTGCAGAATCTCACTCGAGAGCTGGCTCCCCTTGGCATCGTGAAGTTGTTCGAAGTGGACAAGCAGTTTGACGAGATGATGCGCGATCCCCAGCAGTTTGGTCTGAGTGACACTGAGCACTCCTGCTACGGTGGTGGCTATATGTGGAAGCCATTCTCCGGCAGCGCCGCCGAGGTGGCTGCGACCCCGGCTTTAAGTTTCTCCGAAAGAGTGGCTATTGCCGGTAACCCGATCCTGGCGCAGGCGGTGGTGAGCGGGCAGGCAAAAGGGCGAGCAGCGACTCTAAACTGCGATGAGCATATGTTCTGGGATCAGGTGCATCCGACCAGGACGGTGCACAAGGTACTGAGCCAGCGTGTTGCTGACTTTATCGATCAGCACTACGAGTTTGTTCGTCACTGATATCGCTTCGGGCCAGCATGTTGCTGGCCTTTTTTCCCTTTCAGCCCTCATCTGTGCGTCTTTTTGCGTCACATTCAGTTCAAATAACAAACGTTTGTTGCTGTTTTTGTAACGTGGTTGCGTTAGAGTGTTTTTTGTTAATTGATATCAGTGACTTGAAAATAGGCTAACGTTTATCTGCAGTGATCGCTTTTGGGCGATTGCGCCTAGAAGACGAGTTGATATCAATCAACCTCCTCCTACACAAAGTTGCAGAGGCTCAGATATGAAAAAATCATTGATTACCTTGCTGGTTACCGGCTTGCTGGCGGCCAATGCCCAGGCGGCCGGTCAGGACAACACCTGGTATGGTGGTGCCAAACTGGGTTGGTCCAACTTCTACGGCATTGATGAAAGCAATGCCCTGACGCTTGGCAATGAGACCAACGATGCCCTGGGTGCGGGTGTGTTCGGCGGCTATCAGATCAACAAAAATCTGGGGCTGGAGCTGGGTTACGACTACCTGGGCAATTACAAATACGATGCGACTACGGCGGCAGGCGCTTTCAGTGATGAAGTGAAAGCACAGCTGGCCCAACTGACCCTGAAACTGGGTTTCCCGGTTACCGATAATCTGGATCTGTATGGTCGTGTCGGTGGCGGTTATGGCTGGGCTGATACCAAGAGCGATCTCTACAAGGATGACAGCCGCTTTGTCATGGTCGGTGCTCTGGGTGCCGAGTATGCGTTTAACCTCGACTGGGCTGCTCGCCTAGAGTACCAGTACACCACCCCGTATGGCAGCCGTGATGATACCGGCCTGAGAATGGATAACGGCTTGCTGTCGTTGGCAGCGGTTTATCGCTTTGGTCAGGTTGCCCCCGTGGCACCCGCTCCGGCACCAGCCCCGGCTCCCGAGCCTGTGATGGTCGAGAAGCAGTTCACCCTGAGCTCTGATGTGCTGTTTGACTTCAACAAGGCGACCCTCAAGCCAGAGGCCAGTCAGGCTCTGGATAGCCTCTACAGCCAGATTGAAGAGGCTCGACCCAAAGATGGCGTGGCAACCGTAATTGGTCACACCGACCGTATCGGTTCCGATGCCTACAACCAGAAACTCTCTGAGCAGCGTGCCCAGACCGTCGCCAACTATCTGGTTGGTAAAGGGATCCCGGCCGCCAAGATCAATGTGGAAGGGCGTGGTAAATCCTCACCGGTTACCGGCGACAGCTGCGTCAGCAAGTCCAAGCGTGAGCTGATCGTCTGCCTGGCTCCGGATCGCCGTGTTGATGTGAAAGTCGAAGGTGTCAGCGAGGTGCAGGAGTAATCTTCACACTGAGCAGCTCTCCACAGGGGCTGGAATTAACAGCCCCTGTTGGAGCAAGAGAGGCCAAAAAGCCAGTCAGTTGAGCTGACTGGCTTTTTACATTGGCATTGCGGTCGGACAGAGGACAAATCAGGAAGGGAGCGGCATAACCCGGTTGCGCCCCAGCTCCTTGGCCTTGTAGAGCAGCTTGTCGGTACGTTCGACCAGACAGTCTGCACTCTCCTGACCGTTGAACTCGCCCACGCCAAACGAGGCGGTGATGTGGTCGATGCGGCGGCCAGATTTGCGATCCAGAATCGACATCCGCTCGATGGCGCGGCGCATGCTCTCCGCCATCTGTCTGGCCAGCGCCAGCGAGCGATGGGGAACCAGCATGGCAAACTCTTCCCCACCCAGCCGATAGGCGGTGACCCCCTCCTTGCAGGCATCGCGCAGCCGTTTGCTAAAGGCACGCAGCACCTGATCGCCGAGCAGGTGACCGTACTCGTCGTTGAAATTTTTGAACCGATCGATATCGGCGAGGATCAGTGAAAAGGGGTGCTGACTGCGGATCAACCCCTCCAGCTCCAGATCGAAGGCGCGGCGGTTGAGCAGGTTGGTGAGTGCATCCTCGTTGGCCAGTTTGCGGGTTTCGTTGAGCGCGGCACGCAGCTCCTTGATCTCCTTCTCGGCATTGCTGAGCTGGCTGCGAAAGTGCATGGTGGACATGCGTACATCCCGCGATTCGCGCACCAAGTCTCGCAAGATGCCCATGGTATCTTCCAGGCTCAGCCCCTCATCGTCGATCTTACTTAACTTGTCGAAGCTCTTGTCGAGCATCTCCTGAAACATACCGGTATCGGAGATGGCATCCTGCATGGAGTGGCCGAGCTCGTTGGCCATGGCTGCAAGGTTGAGCTTCATCGCCTCCATCTGCTGTTCGTCCTGCGCAGCCAGATATTGGTGATAAAGGCGCTCGCAGGTAGTGAGGGAGCAGGTTCCCTGCAGTTTGATGGCTTGATCGATCGCCTGGTTGAGTTCGGGCATGCTGGCCGAGACATAGTTGTACCAGAGGTGGTAGTTGTCCGGCGTAGTTGGGATTTGGTACTTGATCATCAGGGGAACTGCCTGCTTGAGATAGGCGGCAGATTGGGCAAATGTGTCCTTACTCATGAGTTCTGTGTCTCATCATGCCAGCGAACTGAAGATAGTATGACAGAGAGATTGGCCAAAAGGCAGCCGATGGATGCCATTCGCCCCCCCCTCCGATATAATGGCACCGTTACCACCTACCCTAAGGCCTGCTTATGTCTCAAAAAGATCCTTTCCTCGAACGCGAGGCCGAAAAATACGATAACCCCATCGCCAGTCGCGAGTTGATCCTGGAACTCATCAAGGGCCATGAAAAGCCCATGTCCCGTGAAGAGTTGGCCAAGGTCCTCAAGCTGAAAGATGAAGAGCCGTTGGAAGCCTTGCGTCGTCGTCTGCGCGCCATGGAGCGTGATGGACAACTGGTATTCACTCGCAACCAATGTTATGCCCTGCCGGATCGCCTGAATCTGGTCAAAGGTTATGTAATCGGCCACAAGGATGGCTTCGGTTTTCTGCGTCCGGAAGGTGGTGGTCCGGATCTGTATCTGAACAACCGAGAGATGCAACGCCTGATGCATGGCGATTACGTGCTGGTGCAGCCGACCGAGATCGACCGCAAGGGGCGTCAGGAAGCGCGTCTGGTGCGCCTGCTCAAGTCCCGTGAGGCAGACATTGTCGGCCGTTACTTCGTCGAGAATGGCGTTGGTTTCGTGGTGCCGGATGACAGCCGTATCGGCCAGGACATCATCATCCCGGAAGGGGAAAACAAAGGGGCTCGCCAGAGCCAGGTCGTGGTTGTGCGCATCAATCAGCGCGCCACCTCCCGCATCAATGCCGTCGGCACCGTACTGGAAGTGCTGGGCGAGAATATGGCGCCGGGCATGGAGATCGAAATTGCCCTGCGTACCCACGGTATCCCGCACACCTGGCCGGAAGAGGTGACCAAAGAGGTTGCCGGTCTCGGTGAGCAGGTGCCGGAGAAAGCCAAAGAGGGCCGCATCGACCTGCGCGCCCTGCCGCTGGTGACCATCGACGGCGAAGATGCCCGCGACTTCGATGACGCCGTCTTCTGTGAAGCCAAACGCGGTGGCGGCTGGCGTCTGTGGGTTGCCATTGCTGACGTTTCCGCCTACGTGAAGCCCGGCACGGCGCTGGATGCCGAAGCGTATCAGCGCGGCAACTCCGTCTA
The DNA here is from genome assembly GCF_049172135.1 of Aeromonas sp. 603079. Taxonomy (NCBI): domain Bacteria; kingdom Pseudomonadati; phylum Pseudomonadota; class Gammaproteobacteria; order Aeromonadales; family Aeromonadaceae; genus Aeromonas; species Aeromonas sp. 603079. Next base: position 159,461 of record NZ_JAAKPX010000005.1, read on the forward strand.
CTTCCCCGAGTTCGTGGTGCCCATGCTGCCTGAGGTGCTCTCCAACGGCTTGTGTTCCCTGAACCCGCAAGTTGACCGTCTCTGCATGGTGTGCGAGATGACCATCTCCGCCGCTGGCCGCATGTCCGGCTACAAGTTCTACGAAGCGGTAATGAACTCTCACGCCCGTCTGACCTACACCAAGGTTGCCGCGATCCTCGATGGGGATCCCAAGCTGCGTCAGCAGTACGATCCGCTGGTGGGCCATATCGAGGAGCTGAACAACCTCTACAAGGCGCTCAAGCATGCCCGTCACCAGCGTGGCGCGGTGGAGTTCGAGAGCGAGGAGACCCGCTTCATCTTCAACGCCCAGCGCAAGATCGACCGCATCGTGCCGCTGGTGCGCAACGACGCCCACAAGATCATCGAAGAGTGCATGATCCAGGCGAACGTGGCAGCTGCCCGTTATATCGAGAAGAACGAAGCCGCCGCCCTGTTCCGGGTGCACGACCGTCCGGGCGAAGAGCGTCTGACCGGTTTCCGTGACTTCCTGGCCGAACTGGGTCTGGAGCTCAAGGGCGGTCTCGAGCCCGAGCCGAAAGATTTCGCAGAGCTGGCTGCCAAGTTTGAAGGTCGCCCGGATGCGGAGCTGCTCTCCACCATGCTGCTGCGCTCCATGCGTCAGGCCATCTATCAGGCTGACAACATCGGTCACTTCGGTCTGGCGTTGAAGTCCTACGCGCACTTCACCTCGCCAATCCGTCGCTATCCCGACCTGATCCTGCACCGGGCGATCAAGTATCAGACCGCCAAGGAGCAACAGGGCAACCTGCGCCACAAGTGGACCCCGAGCGGTGGTTATCACTACCAGCTGGAAGAAGTGGACCCGATGGGCGAGCACTGCTCCATGACCGAGCGCCGTGCCGACGATGCGACCCGCGACGTGGCCGACTGGCTCAAGTGCGAGTACATGCTGGATCACGTGGGTGACGAGTTTGACGGCGTTATCGCCAGCGTCACCGGCTTTGGCTTCTTCGTCCGTTTGGCTGAGATCCATATCGACGGTCTGGTGCACGTCAGCACCCTCACCAACGACTACTACCAGTTTGATCCCCTGCACATGCAGCTGATTGGCGAGAACTTCCGCCGTCGCTACCGTCTGGGCGACAAGGTGCGCGTCAAGGTGATGGGCGTGAACCTGGACGATCGCAAGATCGACTTCGTGATGGTGGAAGAGCCGCTCAAGGCCACCGGCAAGAACGCCAAAGAGATGGCGCGCAAGCAGGCCGAGATCAAGAAAGAGAAGGCCAAGAGCGCCCAGCGCCACGAAAAACGTAAAGAGGGCAAGGATCACGGCAAATCCGACAAGGGTGGCCGCGCCAAACCGAGCAACAGACGACCGAGCAAAAAAGCGCGCGATAAGGCCAAGGGGTAAGCCCTCGGCCATGGCCTAGGTCCGGCGACCCGGGCTGAGGTAGTAAGGGGCTGATGTGATGGCCCCGGGTTATCTTCCCTAGCGCCTGATAGTCCCGGAAACGAAAAAAAAATCCGAACCCTGTTACCGGGGTTCGGATTTTTTATGGTCAGCGAAAAGGGGAGTGACTTAGATTCTGGGCGGAGCTCGGCCAAGCTCTGTGCCTATAGCTAGCAGCACACTCCTTGCGCGATTACCATTCTATAGGTCGCTACGCGGCGATCAGAAAGGTGGGAGTCCTATTCTATTACGCCGCATTCAGCTGCTCGTCCGCTGCAATGCATTGTTAGAGGTTTTCTTGAGTGGAGGAAATGGATGACTGTGCCTCCAGTTGTTGATCAAATCTTGCTCACCTATAGTGAAATCAGACATTAAGGCTTCCATTGGAACCAAAATGCCGGCTCCATTGTACTCAATATAAAAGTCCATACCTTGCCATTCCGGAGTGTTTCTTTCATTAAATTTTATCTTCACTTGGCCATCTTCGACTTCGTAATCAGGGTGCATTACAATCTCTCTCACATATGGTTTAATCTTTAATCCATCAGATGGCATATTAAGTTGGCTCCCAAACTCATCAGAAAAACAAACTATTCCTGAGACGACATTGCTGTAGAGAGATCTAATTATCCCAAGGAAATAGTTGCCATCACCCAAATCCCCTTTGGAAAACATCACTAGTGATGTATAAAAATACATGAGAGCATCAAAGGATATTTTTAAGGAAAAATCTGTACTTCTAAACTGATAATCTACATTAAGATGATTGCCAGACATATCAAATGATGAAGGGCTATGAACAATCGAATTACGTATTACTTTTGCCACTCTATATAGTTCGCGAAGCATCAACTCTTTATCGTTATCACACGGAATTTGTCTATATTTCTGAGCGAATGACAAGCCTTCTAACTCGGGATATTTGGTATCTATAAAAAAGTCCAACACCGTAAATATCATCATGAACTTCATTTGTTGATTATGTTCAATGCTCACTCTGTTGCCGGTCATGCAACAGAAGCTCATATGAACAGTGCTAGTTCCGTCATCAGAAAAAGTTACATGACGAATATCAGGATATCTAATAGACATACCCATATCTTCCAGCATCATCAGTGTATGAGTAATAAATGAGTTCATTTTACCTCTAACGCCCGCCTAAGGGGCTGGCAACGCATTTACACGAAACTCAAACACAACAACCGTAACCACCTCGGCTCATTGGGACTGGAAACGCCACGCGTTGACAGTCCCTCTTGAGGCGTTTGTTAGCTTCGTAGCCTATTGTTTCACCATCACTCTTTAACACATTTGTTCGAAAATAAATTTTACGCAAAAGCATCAAGCAAGCACACGTCCAACGCCAAAAGCTGTGAGGTTGGCTGTCAAAACTTAAAACGATCAAGGCTAAGTTGGCCACGGTTAAGAGTCCACGACAAAGAAAACCAGATCACAGCGATGATACTGCCTTTTGTGAAACCAAACTTTCCGTGTGGAACATCCAGCAACATTGAAGCATCGAAGCTTGATGGTTTTCAGCGATTTTGAAACTGCTGAACATTCAACACTTTCTACCAAATCAGCATCTGAAAAACTCGAAAGCCAAGTTGTGAAGTTTGAACGCTAAAAGCTGAATTTTCACAGCAAATGAGCTTAGATTTTGATGGTTCTAGCCTTAAAGAAGCTAACGCCTTGCTCATTTACGCAGCGGTTGTAGTGGATTTTTGTGCAAAAATGAGTGCAAGCGAGTGCACAAAAAGTAACGTAGAGCGCTGCGTCAAATGGAGCAATTTTTTATGTGTTATTTCCTTTCTTAACTTCAGCCTTTTCTTCAGCCACAGCAACAATCTCTGCCATTCTCTTCTTTCTTTCCTCTCTGACGACATACCAATCATTGATCAGATTTTCGATAAGGCCAATTAGAAGCCCAGCTTCTCTAGGGTCAACATCAATTATTAGATTGATATCCTTTTCCATATGCGCCCCGATATTCCCTATCTTTCTAACGGCATCTATTGCTGCCCAAGTGACAGGGTCTACCTTTTCTTGGATGGCTTCGATTTCGTCAACTAACCTTCCCTTCTTGACGCTCCAGAAATCTCTTATGATTCCCTGAATGCACCGCCGTGACAGTGTTGCTGATGCTTTTGGTGATAAATCACGAATGAGGCAAGCTTCTTCATAATCACTGATGATCTGGTTCGGTACGTAATCAGGAAAAACTTTGACCTGCGCCTGAGGGATAAGGCTCCAGGTTTTTTTGGCCTTGAGGTCTTTCCACTGTCCCTCCTGTTGCACATGATCGTGCAGAGTGACTGTTAACGTGTACTCTTTGCATTCCGGATTGGGACACGAAACAACGTGAGTTTTTACAGCCTGATAGCCATACTTATTGCCAAAACTAAATCCATATCGACTATTGCCTGCGTTGTGGTCTGTAATTGTTGAATGGTGATTACAGAAAGGGCAGTTCCATGAAAAGCTCATTCGATTTCCTTTTTACACATAACAGTGATTAGATGGAAGGCGGTACTAATCAGTTAGCAGAGAATTCCATATAACTCCGTAACATCTTTATTGCCGCCAAGTGAAAATTATCATTAAACCGTAATGTTACCAGATTGCTTTTTGTGCCGAGCGTATTCGCTTGACTTCCTTTTCTTGCACCACCATTAGCACTGTGTGAAAAAACAGTGCACAGATCAGTCTTGGAAAGCATCGCCTCATCACGCCTGCGTAAACAGGGTATGAATGAAAATGAGGCCGTCACCATTTTGAGTTATCGCTCCACTCGCTTATTCACGTCATCAGGCAAGGCTACCGCCCCTGAATTTCAGCCTTCAGCCTGCTGTTGTTAACCTGTGATGCGGCGTAGGCCTGACCCATGGGTGACTCCGACGAGGCTGTTGCCAAACGGCTATGTTAGCGAGCGATGCTGGAGAGGGAAGTGGGAGATGATAGTTTTCTGGGCAAGATCAATAAATTAGTCATCCTGAGCCGTGTTGAAGTCGAATATCAACAAGGAAAGGGCTGATCTTCAATGAACTGAAATTGGGAAACTGAAATTGGGACACCTATCGTTTTGAGCGCCGCATAGCGGCTAACAGGCCATGATTGGCTTGCCTCCATGTGCCGCCGAAGGGCTCGATATAGCGGCAGGTGCTTGGCCGAGCAGCTTCCTCCTCCCTAGATGCCGGTCTCTCTGGTATGATGCGTCATCATTTAGCGACCGGTGACGACGCCAGCATAATGGTGGTCAGGCTGCCGGTACGGCCATTTTTCTTCGGGGCGCATTTATGCGACCCGACCTACGGATCTTGAACATGAGCACTGAACTGATCTACGGCATTCACGCTGTCACCGCGCTGCTGGAGCGCACCCCGGAGCGTTTCATCGAAGTGTGGGCACTCAAGGGACGCGATGACGACCGGCTGCAGCCCCTGCTGGCCGAGCTGGGGTCCCTCGGCCTCAAGGTGCAGAGCGTGAACCGCAAGACACTCGACGATAAAGCGGAGGGCAACAATCACCAGGGCATCATGGCTCGGGTGAAAGAGGCGCCGAAGCTGGCAGAGCACGATCTGGCCAGCCTGCTGGATGAGTTGGCGGCACAACAGAACCAGCCCTTCCTGCTGGTGCTGGATGGCGTGACCGATCCGCACAATCTCGGTGCCTGCCTGCGCAGCGCCGATGCTGCCGGGGCTCATGCTGTCATCGTGCCGCGGGACAAGGCCACCGGCCTGACCCCGATCGTGCGCAAGGTTGCCTGTGGCGCGGCCGAAGTGGTGCCGCTCATTCAGGTTACCAACCTGGCCCGCACCATGCGCGAGTTGCAGGAGCGCGGCGTCTGGATTGTCGGCACCGCTGGCGAGGCGGATCACGACCTCTATCAGGCCAAACTGACCGGCCCGATGGCGCTGGTGATGGGGGCTGAAGGTAAAGGCATGCGCCGTCTGACCCGCGAGCATTGCGACGAGCTGGTGAGCATCCCGATGGCAGGGGCGGTATCCAGCCTCAACGTCTCGGTGGCAACCGGCGTTTGCCTGTTTGAAGCCGTGCGTCAGCGTCGCGGTTAATCATGCTGACTGACAGACCCCCCTTCGATTGGGCGCAGGTCGCAGATAAAGAGGAGGCCGCGCGCCTCCTCTCTTTTGCCCGCCCGCTGACCCTCAGCCCGAAAAGCTGCCTCTGGCACGCCGGTGACAGCCCGGATCTGCTGGTCAGGGTGGAGCAGGGGCTGCTGCGGGCCAAGCTGGTGCTGGAGGATGGCCGCGAGTACATCAAGGAGTTCTACTGGGAGGGGGACGAGTTTCTCGACTTCCACCACCTGCTCAGTGGCGAGCCAGCCCGCTACAGCGTGGAGGCGCTGGAACCCTGCCATCTGCAGCTGTTCAGTCTGGTCGACTTGCGCCAGCTGCCCGGCTGGCCGCGCTGGTACCAGCACCTGCTGGAGGTGCAGCTGCGCATCAAGGAGGAGAAGGAGCAGTTGCTGCTGACCGGCAGCCCGCAGGCGCGCTATCAGCACTTTCTCGACAGCTTTCCCGCACTCGATGCCAGAGTGCCCGACCACCAGATCGCCGCCTATCTCGGTATCACTCCCATCAGTCTTAGTCGCATTCGCAAACGGCTGAAAGAACTTAACAAAGGTTAATGCAGGGCGCTGGCGCCACGATTATGCTGGCAGGCCGAACTGATAAGGAGTTGCCGATGAACTGGATCCTGAAACCCTGGTCTGAACTGACCACTGACGAGTTGTATGAGTTGCTGGCGCTGCGGGCCGAGGTGTTCGTGGTGGAGCAGACCTGCCCCTTTCAGGATCTGGACGGGCTCGATCGCCGCGAAGGGGTCTGGCACCTGCTCGGCTATCAGGGCGAGCTGCTGGCCGCCTATGCGCGGATCATGGCGCCCGGCATCGGCGACGAGAGCGGTGCCGCCATCGGTCGGGTGGTGACCTCACCAAAGGCGCGTGGCGGTGGTCTTGGTCATAAGCTGATCGGCGAGGCGGTCAAAGCGTGCGAGGCACGTTGGCCGACCCACAGCATCTGGCTTGGTGCTCAGGCTCATCTGCAGGGCTTCTACGGCCAACATGGTTTTGTGGCGGAAGGGGAAGGCTATCTCGAAGATGATATCCCCCATATGGGGATGCGCAGAGTGGTGGAATAACCACTCGTCAGAGTGATTCAGAATGCAGAAGGGCCATCCCGCGGGATGGCCCTTCTCTTTATCGCCAGGCGATCACTTCTTCTTTTTCTTCTTGGTCGCTTTCTTCTTGCCATCGACCGGCTTTTTCTTCTTCACCGGTACCCGCGCCTCTTTATGTTTGGGGCGTAGCTCGTCGATCACCCGGCGCTTGAGGCGCTCTTCGGTGTAGCGTTCGATCTTGGCGACCATCGCCATGTCGTGGGCCTCCACCAGGCTGATGGCGCATCCACGGTTGCCAGCGCGGCCGGTACGGCCAATCCGGTGGACGTAAACGTCGGCGCCGTAGGGCATGTCGTAGTTGATGACATGGCTGACGTTCGGCAGGTCGATGCCGCGGGCGGCGACGTCGGTGGCGATCAGGAAGGGCACTTCCCCTTCGTGGAACTTGCGGATCGACTCGATACGCTTGCTCTGCTCCATCTCGCCACGGATCCAGGCGCAGGAGATACCTGCCGCCTGCAGCTGGCCGGAGAGCTCCGCCAGACGCTCGCGAGTCTTGACGAAGATAATGGCTTTCTGGGTTTCCGGATCTTTCAGGATATGGGTCAACAGCGCCAGCTTGTGGGCGGCGTCATCGGCCAGATGGATCCACTGGGTAATGGGGCGACGTTCGCTGCGGGGCGGTTCGGCATGCAGCTCCACCGGATCCTTGAGGATCTCGTTGGCGAACTTCTCAAGGCCGGCCCCTTCCAGGGTGGCGGAGAAGAGCATGGTGTGCTTGCGGTAGCGCGCCTCTTCCACAATGCGGTTCACATCCTTGATGAAGCCCATGTCCAGCATGCGGTCCGCTTCATCCAGCACCAGCACTTCGATGTCGTGGCTCTCGAACTCCTCTTTCTCGATGTACTCGAGCAGACGACCCGGGGTGGCCACCACGATGTCGGTGGTCTTGGTCAGGGCAGGCAGCTGCTCTTCATGGCTGACGCCGCCGATGATGGTCTCGATGCTGAGGTTGGTGTGAGCCGCCAGCGCCTTGGCGTGGGCGGTAACCTGCAGCGCCAGCTCACGGGTCGGGGTCAGGATCAGCATGCGGCAGGGGCCCGGCTTGCGGCGCGGGAAGTCCAGCAGATGCTGGAGTGCCGGCAGCAGGAAAGAGGCGGTCTTGCCGGTACCGGTCGGAGCGGATGCCAGAATATCGCGGCCGTCCAGGGCTGGCTCCAGCACCATCTGCTGGATGGTGGTGGGGCGGGTGAATCCCATCTCGGCCAAGGCCCGGTTGAGGGCTGGGTGCAGGTCGAAATCATCAAAGGACTGGCTCATGGCAATACTCGGTCATTAAGGAAACAGCAGATTATAGGCGATTATCTCGTCGGCTCCTATTGGTGAGTGTGTCTTAGCCGCTATAATCGCCCACCATTTTTGCAGATGACGGGGGCCAGATGGGACGTAGTCGCGGATTTACCTTCAAACAGTTCCATATCAATCACGATCGCTGCGCCATGAAGGTGGGCACCGATGGCATTTTGCTCGGTGCCTGGGCGCCGGTCGAACAGGCGCGTCGAGTGCTCGATATCGGCACCGGCAGCGGCCTGATCGCCCTGATGCTGGCCCAGCGCAGCAGATCTGACTGCCGTCTTGATGCGGTCGAACTGGATATTAATGCGGCCAGTCAGGCGCAGGAGAATGCGGCGTCCTCTCCCTGGGCCGATCGGGTAACCGTCATAGAGAGTGCCATTCAGGATTATCAGGCCGCCCCTTACGATCTTGTCGTCTCCAACCCTCCCTATTTCGTGGCAGGCCAGTCATTTAGCGATCCGGCGAGGGCGTTGGCCCGCCATACCGGTGCCCTCGACAGCCACGCATTACTGGCGGCCTGCGATCGTTTGCTGAGCCCGAACGGGCAGGTGGCGCTGGTGCTGCCGACGGCGATGGCCGATGAAATTTTATGCATTTCGGCGAATTATGATCTGCATGGCATTTGTTATACAGCTGTTATCACCAGAGAGGGTAAAGAGGCAAATCGTGTTTTATTGCTACTTGGCAGAGGATTAAACAGGTGTGAGAGGGGTGAAATTGTGATCCATTCTGCTGATGGAGCCTATTCCGACAGATATATCCAACTGACCAACCCCTTCTATTTGAAGATGTAAATTTCGTCTTGAACTATTTTTTCACGCCATTATGCTGGTTCCAGATCGAGCGCCCGCTCCAGACCAGCTAAAACCACTGGTTGCGATGAAAAAACATGCGGGGCTCTTTTTTTATACCCCCTGAACACACCCGGTCAGCGACCGATAAAAACTATAACAAGCAATAATTTACAAGACAGACGAGGTTGAACTTGACGAAATCACTCACATTGTCCGATGTACTCGGATTAGGGTTTATGACCTTCGCCTTCTATCTGGGCGCCGGTAACATCATTTTCCCGCCGTTGGCCGGTTACATGGCTGGTGAGCACCTCTCCCTGGCGATGTTTGGCTTCCTGGTCACCGCCGTGGGCCTGCCTCTGGTAACCATTCTGGCCGTGGCGAAAGCCGGTAACGGTTGGGCTGGCATGACCAAGCTGCTGCCTGCCGGTGTCGCGACTGCGCTGGCCGTTGCCATCTATATCATCATAGGCCCGGCCTTTGCCGCGCCCCGTACCGGTCTGGTTGCCTACGAGATGGGCCTCAAGCCGTTCATCGGTGATATGGGGCAGGCGGGTCTGGCGGCCTATACCGTGATCTTCTTTGGTGTGGCCATTCTGGTTTCCATGAACCAGGGCAAGCTGATGGACGCCATCGGCAAATACCTGACTCCGGTACTGATGCTGCTGCTGCTGACTCTGGCTATCGGGGTATTTGTAGCGCCGCAAGGCTCCATGCCTGATGCGTCCGGTGACTATCAGAACAGCCCATTCGTCAAAGGGATCCTGGAAGGCTACAACACCATGGACACCCTGGCTTCCCTGATGTTTGGCGCCCTGATCGTCGATCTGCTGCGCCAGAAAGGCATCAACGATTACAAGAGCCAGTTCAAGTATCTGGCCATTGCCGGCCTCATCTCTGCCGTTGGTCTGAGTGTGGTGTACGTCTCCCTGTTCCAGCTGGGCAACACTGCGGCCGGTGTGGCGACCGATGTCAGCAATGGTGGCGCCATCGTCAACGCCTACGTACTGAGCCTGTTTGGTCAGCCGGGTCAGTTCATTCTGGCGGCCATCATCACTCTGGCGTGCTTTACCACTGCAGTCGGTCTGATCTCCGCCTGTTCCGATTTCTTCCACAATCTGACCGGTATGGCTTACAAGAAGCTGGTGGTGTTGCTGGGCGTTATCTGTGCCGTGGTGGCCAACGTAGGCCTGAGCCAGCTGATCAGCCTCTCCATTCCGGTGCTGGTTGCCATCTATCCGGTTGCCGTGGCGCTGGTGCTGGTCACCTTCCTGAAGGGTTACTTCGGCCGTCCCCGTCTGGTGTTCCGTGGGGTGTTGATGGTTGCCTTCCTGTTTGGTTGCCTGGATGGTCTGGGTGCTGCCGGCATGAAGATGGATGCGTTTGCCTTCCTGCCGCTGTTCGACAAGGGCCTCGCCTGGCTGATGCCGACCCTGCTGGCCTGCGTAGTTGGCGTGATGGTGCGTCCGACCGAGATGGCTGCCGAAGCTGCCTGATCACGCCCGATGTGATATTGCCAAGAGCCTGCCCAGTGCAGGCTCTTTTGCTTTCCGTCACTCTGCATTGTGTTTTGCCGGGTTGTGATGGTCACTGCCGGTGACGCTTGCCTGTTCCGCGCTTTTGCTGCCTGTTCTCGCCTCTTTGCATCATTTTGAGAGGGGCAAATTTGTTGGTGATTAATTCTGCTTGTTCAAATTGTTTCAATATATTAATTTGAGATTGAGATTTGATTCCTTTTCTTTATGCTGAATGCGCAATTCTTGTCCGGTATCCGTACGAGAGAGAAGCAAGAGACATTGTTACCGGTTATCTGCCAGGCAGTGGGTGCAATCAATAACAAGCTGATAAGGCAGATGAGGTTGGGTTTGACGAAATCATTGAAGTTGTCCGACGTATTCGGACTGGGGTTTATGACGTTTGCCTTCTATCTGGGGGCTGGCAATATCATTTTTCCGCCGCTGGCCGGTTTTATGGCCGGTGAGCATCTGCTGGCCGCCATGTGCGGCTTTTTGCTAACGGCAGTGGGCTTGCCGCTGATCACCCTGATTGCGGTGGCCAAGGGGAGTTCGGGGGGCGGCGCGAGTGGCTGGACCGGAATGACCCGCTATCTGCCCGCCGGGGCAGCGACGGCGCTGGCCATCGCCATCTATATCATCATGGGGCCCGCCTTTGCCATTCCCCGCACCGGTCTGGTCGCCTACGAGATGGGGCTCAAGCCCTGGCTTGGCGATACCGGTCATGAGGGGCTGCTGATCTACACCCTGAGTTTCTTTGCGCTGGTGATCATGGTGGCGCTCGATCGGGGCAAACTGCTCGATGCGGTTGGCAAGTACCTGACTCCCGCCCTGATGGCGATGCTGCTCATTCTGGCGGTCGGGGTCTTTATCGCGCCGCAAGGTACCATGCCCGATGCCAGCGGTGACTACATCAGCGCTCCGCTCACCAAGGGGATGCTGGAGGGGTATAACACCATGGATACCCTGGCATCCCTGATGTTTGGCGCCCTGATCATCGGGTTGCTGCGCCAGAAGGGGATCGAGGATTATCGCAGCCAGTTCAAATACCTCACCATTGCGGGCCTGATCTCGGCGGTCGGGTTGTCGGCGGTCTATCTCTCCCTTTTCCAGCTTGGCAACAGTGCCGGTGGGGTGGCGAGCGACATCAGCAACGGCGGTGCCATCGTCAATGCCTACGTCCTGAGCCTGTTTGGTCAGCCTGGGCAGCTTATTTTGGCGGCCATCATCACTCTGGCCTGTTTTACCAGTGCAGTAGGCCTACTCTGTGCCGGAGCCGATTATTTCCAAGGTTTGACTGGCTGGGCTTACCACGAGTGGGTGATGCTGCTGGGGGCACTCTGCGCGCTGGTGGCCAATGTGGGGCTGAGTGAGCTTATCAGTCTCTCCATCCCGGTGCTGGTAGCCATCTACCCGGTTGCCATTGCATTGGTGCTGGTGACCTTCCTCAAAGGGTGGTTTGCCCAGCCACGGCTGGCGTTTCGTGGCGTGCTGCTGGTCGCCTTCCTGTTTGGCTGTCTGGACGGACTGGGCGCTGCTGGTATGGCTATGGACGGCTTTGCCTTCCTGCCGCTGTTCGACAAGGGACTTGCCTGGCTGCTGCCAACTCTGCTGGCCTGCATCGTTGGCATCTTGATGCGACCGAACGGAAAGCTGGCTGCCGAAGCGGCTTGATTCAGGATCAACGAGATAGCAAAGAGGCCAGCATCTGCTGGCCTCTTCTGTTTCTGCCGGATCCGTTACCGGATCAGATTTGCGGGCCTGCCGGCTTGGGTTTGCCATCCAGACCATACCAGTGGGTTTCTACCCGTCCGGCATGCCACTCGAAGGTGCCCCAGGGCTGTTTGGTTTCCCAGCGCGGGAAGTTGATGAGAACCCGGTTATCTTCGTACTTGTAGAGGGAGGTGCTGATCTGAATGTCCGACAGGATCAACAGTAGTGCCCAGCAGATGAAAATCCATTTCAATGCTTTCCACATAGGATTACTCGAAGCAAATTTCGATAGTGGCGCGACCGAAATCGGATTCGAACGGCATCATTATCTTGGTGCCATCGGCCCTGTGGGTGATGGTGTGGTTGGGGCCGGAGACGATGATGGGGGTCGCCATGTCAAACTCGTAGCCCTTCTCGCCCAGCATCCGCTTGGCACCGCCGGTCACCATGTTGGTGATTTCACCGACCATGTCGGTCACCTCTTCATTGATGGAGGCGGGAGCTTCCCCCAGCATGCGACGCATGATCTCCAGCGCCAGCCCCTTCTCGAAGCTGATGGAGAGGGAGCCGCGGGTCTGCGGGCCGACCATGCCGATCAGACCGGAGACGTCGCCGCGCGCCAGCTCATCCATCTTGCGTTTCGGTTTGCCCGGTTTTAGTTCCAGCTGTGCCATGGTCGAGAGCACATTGAGCAGAGATAGCAGGAACGGATTTACAAAATCAGCCTTCATGATGACTTCCTACAGTGGGCGTACAGCGAGCACATTGGCCATGTGCCTCTATTGTCTTATTGGTAATCGTAAAGCCATGCAAGTGGGCCTGCTCGGAAAACGCGCTATCTATTGCACTATCGTGAAGTTCGACCACATCCCCGCACTCGTCGCAGATCAGCAGCTGCATCGGGTGAGCGTGATCGAAGTGGCAGCAGAAGATAAACGCGTTGAGCGATTCCACTTTGTGAGCAAAGCCCTGTTCGAGCAAAAAATCGAGTGCCCGATAGACGGTTGGCGGCTTGGCATTGGCTTCGGTTTGTTGCAGCTGGGCCAACAAATCATAGGCGCTGATGGCGTTGCCGTGTGCCGCCAGCAGGCGAAATACCTGACGTCGGGTCGGGGTGAAGCGGATCCCTCGCTGTATACAGAGTCGCTCGGCTCGTTGTAAAAGTTGGTCTTGATTCATGATCGCGCAGATACCCTTTCTATTAGCCGGATACTATCACAGGGCCTCGCATGGCGCGGCGACAAAATTCATTTTCTGGGGCTGCTTCACGTTGTGATAAAATCCGCCCCTTTCTTTAGCTAACCCGGATGATTTTTATGCAGGCGCAGCGTTTTTCCATCGCCCCCATGCTGGACTGGACTGATCGGCATTGCCGTTACTTTCATCGACTGATGAGTCGCCAGACCTTGCTCTATACCGAAATGGTGACCACCGGTGCCATCATCCACGGCAAGGGGGATTATCTGGGTTACAGCGAGCAGGAGCATCCCATCTCCCTGCAGCTGGGGGGCAGCAATCCGGCCGATCTGGCGCGCTGTGCCAAGCTGGCCGAGGAGCGCGGCTATGACGAGGTGAACATCAACGTCGGCTGCCCCTCCGATCGGGTGCAAAACGGTCGCTTTGGCGCCTGCCTGATGGGCGAACCAGCGCTGGTGGCGGACTGCGTCAAGGCAATGCGCGATGTGGTCGATATTCCGGTGACGGTGAAGACCCGTATCGGCATCGACGATCAGGACTCCTACGAATTTCTGCAGACCTTTATCGAACAGGTGCGCGATGCCGGTTGCGATACCTTTATCGTCCATGCCCGCAAGGCGTGGCTGAGCGGCCTGAGCCCCAAGGAGAACCGCGAGATCCCGCCCCTCGATTATCCCCGCGTCTATCGGGTCAAGCAGGATTACCCGGAGCTGACCATTGCCCTCAACGGCGGCGTCACCTCCATGGAGCAGGCTCTCGAGCACCTGCAACACGTCGATGGCGTCATGATGGGGCGTGAAGCATATCAGAACCCCTACATTCTGGCGCAGGTGGACAATCTGGTGTTCGGCCAGAACAACGCCGTGCCGAGCCGCCACGAGGTGGTGCGGATGATGCTGCCCTATATCGAGCAGGAGCTGGCCAAGGGCAACTACCTCTCCCATATGACCCGCCACATGCTGGGGCTGTTCCAGAACATGCAGGGGGCTCGCGCCTGGCGCCGTCACCTGAGCGAGAACGCCTGCAAACCGGGCGCCGGTATTCAGGTGGTGCTGGATGCCATGGCCAAGGTGCCGGAGTTTGCCAGCAGCGAGACGGCCGAATAAGCCGCTTTGTCAGGGCAAGAACCACAAAAAGCGCGTCAATCGACGCGCTTTTGGTTTTTCTGGTCAGGGTCACCCTGATGTGTTGTCAGAAGCCGTACTGTAGTCGTGTATCTCTCCGGGGCGCGGAGTAAAACGTGGATCGCCATCTTTGTATTCACGAACAAGCTGCATGGTCTTGCAGAAGCTGGCCTGCTTGTCGTACTCCTGCCGGGCAAGATCGATGGCCCGCTCGGCCCGGCGCCGCTCCATCTTGTCAGACTTGCGATCGCTGAACTGTTGCTGCTGATGCAGCATCCAGCCGACAAACTCTTGCTGGCATTGGGATTCGCGATTGGCCTGCGCAGGTAGGGTCCACAACAACGAGAGCAGTATCAGGTAGCGCATGACTGAGTGGGGATTGAAGATTAATTGAACAGAAGGGGCGGCATTTTAGGCTGGAAATCGGGGTGTGAACAGTATCAATAGCGAGGCCCTGCGGGGCCTCGCATCGTTGTGGCCGAGGTCAGTGCCTGACGAGGTAGAGTTGGCGGCTGTAGGCCACATCTTCCGGGTTGTTGATGGGGTAGCCCTTGAGCCATGGCTTGATGAGTCGGGCATTGGTGTACTGGTAGATGGGGGCGATGGGGGCCTGATCCAGCAGGATCGCTTCCGCCTCGCCAAACAGCTTGCTGCGGCTGGCGGCATCCTGAGTGCTGGCCGCCTCTGCCAGTAGCTGGTCATAACGGGCATTGGCAAAGCCAGCCATATTGCCACTGTGACGGGAGCCCCACAGGCCGAGGAACGCTGAAGGGTCGTTGTAATCGGCGACCCAGGATGAGCGGATCACCTCGAACTGACCGCTCTGGCGGCTGTCGAGATAGGTTTTCCACTCCTGATTGGTCAGCTCGACCTCGGCGCCCAGCTTCTGCTTCCACATGCTGGCGATGGCCAGCGCCATCTTCTTGTGAATTTCCGCGGTGTTGTAGAGCAGGGTCAGCTTGAGCGGCTTGTCCGGGCCGTAACCGGCCTCCTTGAGCAGGGTCTTGGCCTTGCTGTCCAGCGCCGGCTGGCTGCTGGTGGAGAGCAGGTTGGCGGCCGGGGTGAAGCTGGCGGTCACATCCGGAGTGAAGTGATAAGCCGGTTTCTCGCCGGTGCCGAGCACCTTGTCGGCGATCAGGGCGCGGTCGATGGTGTAGGAGAGCGCCTTGCGCACCCGCACATCGTTCAGTGGTGCCTGACGGGTATTGAAGGCGTAGTAGTAGGTGCCGAGCTGATCCGGGGTATAGACCTCATTCGGGATCTGCTGCTTCAGCTTGTCGTACTGCTCCTTGGGGAAGGATTCGGTGATATGCAGATCTCCCGCCAGGTAGCGGTTGGTGGCCGCGCTCTCCTGATTGATAGGCATGAAGATCACCTTGGTCAATACGGTATGTGCCCGATCCCAGTAATAAGGGTTGGGGGTCAGCTCCAGCTTCTCGTTGACCACCCGGTTGTTCAGCACAAAGGCACCGTTGCCCACCAGTTTGCCAGGTTGGGTCCACTGGTTGCCGTACAGCTCGATGCTGGCCTGATGGAGCGGCGACAGACTGGGGTGGCTCAGCAGGTTCAGGAAGTAGGGCACCGGCTGGGAGAGGGTCACCTGCAGGGTGTGGTCATCGAGGGCCTTGACCCCCAGCTCGCTGGCAGGCAATTTGCCAGCGACTATCTCGTCCACCTTGTCGAAACGGGCCAGTTGGGCGAACCAGGCGAAGGTGGTCGCCTCTTTCGGGTCGACCAGCTTGCGCCAGCCGTAGACGAAGTCGCCGGCCTTGACCGGATCGCCGTTGGACCAGCGCGCATCCGGGCGCAGATGGAAGGTAAAGAACTGGTTGCCCTTGTTCTCCCAGCTGGCCGCCACTCCGGCAACCGGTTTGCCATCCGGCCCCTGGGTCAGCAGCCCCTCGAACAGATCCCGTAGTACCTGCAACTCCGGCAGGCCGACCAGCTTGAGCGGGCTCAGGCTCGCAGGTTCATCCTTGAGGTGGCGAACGACAATCTGCTCGGCGGCGAGTTGTGTTCCGGCGGGAATATCGGCAGCCTGGACAGCAGCACAGCCCAGCAGGGCCAGCAAGGGGGTCCATCCTTTCATGGGTCGGATCCTTCAAATAGTGTGAAGCGGGGAGAAAACTCGGCGAGAAAATATCGCCGACAGATGGGAAATCATGATATCCCGTTTGCTGGTCTGACCGCCAGCATTCGACTCTCACTCCCAATCGGGGTAGCAGAGCGTTCCCGGCGTCTGTGCAGTTCAATGTGGTGAGGAGTGTCATACGATGAAAGCATGGTTAGTGCTGGCCTGTGTGTTGAGCCAGGGTGCCTGGGCGTTGGCCCCGTGCCAGAGCGACACGGCAGTGGGCAACTGGTGCGAGATCGGCATCGATGCCTTGCACCCGACTCAGGGGGGCGTCGGCCAGATCCAGGTTGATGAGACCCAGGCCACATTGGCGGGCATGAGTGCAAAGCAGCTCGACAAGTTGATGAAAAAGAAAGAGATCCCTGTAGTGATTGCACCGGATGGCAGCTACTGGCTGGTGGACAGACACCATCTCACCAAGGCGTTGTGGCAGCAGGGCGTCAAGGATGCGCGGGTCAAGGTGATTGGCCGTCTGCAGGACAAAGCCAACTTCTGGAGCCAGATGCAGAACAACCACTGGGCCTGGCTCAAGGATGAGAAGGGGCAGCCGCTGACCCCGGAGCAGTTGCCGACCAGTATCGACAAGCTGCCTGATTACCCCTATCGCACCCTGGCCGGACTGCTGCAGGATGCGGGCTACTTTCGCAAGGACAAACAGGTCTATTTCGTCGAGTTTGCCTGGGCCAGCTGGCTCGGCAAGCAGATGCAGTGGATGCCTGTCGATAACTCCAATCTGACCGCCCGCCTGCAACAGGCCAAACGGCTCGCCTGCGGCAGCGATGCCAGTGACTTGCCCGGTTATCCCGGCAAGCAGTGCAGCCTCAACCAGTCCAAAAGCGCGCAGTGAGTGGATGTGCGATGACGGCATCCAGAGCATGCCGGAGATAAAAGAGGGCGACCCCAGGGTCGCCCTTATGCTGTCAGCTACTGGTTAGCGGTGGTCACTCATGGCGCACCGCCCAGTGGGCAGCCGCCTGTTCAAGCAGGGCGACGTCACCTTGCTGGATCAGCGCTAGCAGATCGTTGACCTGTTGATCCCGCCAATCCCACCAAGCGAGGGCCTGTAGCCGGGCAATTTCCTCCTCGCCAAAGCGCATTCGCACCACCCTGGCCGGGGTGCCCGCCACCATGGCATAGGGTGGTACATCCTGATTGACCAGCGAACGGGCGGCGATGATGGCGCCGTCGCCGATGGTGACGCCGGGCATGATCATCGCCTCCATGCCGATCCAGACAT
This sequence comes from Aeromonas sp. 603079, assembly GCF_049172135.1. Taxonomy (NCBI): domain Bacteria; kingdom Pseudomonadati; phylum Pseudomonadota; class Gammaproteobacteria; order Aeromonadales; family Aeromonadaceae; genus Aeromonas; species Aeromonas sp. 603079. The sequence goes on from NZ_JAAKPX010000005.1 coordinate 177,122, forward strand.
CGTTGCCGATGCGGGTATCGCCAGCGGGGCGGTAGCTGCGCTTGAGCGCCGCCAGATCGGCGAACGGATAGGTGCTGATGAAGGCCGTGTTGTGGGTGTGGTTGCCGCCCATGATGATCTTTACCCCAGCGGCAATTTGCACATAGTCGCCGATATGGAGCCGGTCGATATGCCAGAGCGGCTCCCAGCCGGTTTCCGGGCTGCGGCTGAAGGGATCGCCATGGAGGTAGCGCACCGCCACCTCTTCGAAGGGGCCATCCCAGGCACCCGAGTAGTAGCTGTGCTGCCCTTTGAGGCAGATATTGGGGTTGGTCACCGTCAGGTGCAGGTATTCGACCTGCGACCAGTGTTGGCAGGTGTTCATGCTGGTACTCCTTTGCTGAATGGATCGGATGGGTTGCGTTCGCTTGAGCGCAGCTAATAGATCCAGACCAGCATGCGGGGCACGCAGAGCAGGGAGCAGCCCAGCATCTGCGGGAGGCGAGGTCGCATTGTGGTGTGCTCCAAAGAAGAGGGAAGGGCGCGATCATAAGGTCGGGCGCCGGGTTTGCCAAGGTTGCGCAGAGATCCTGCACTAACCCTCTGGTTGATATTTATTCTCAATTAGCCATGATAACACTCCCACCATGACGGACTCGGGAGAGCGAAATGACACCGCAAAGTTGGCAACGATACATGCTGGAGGCGGAGCGTGCCTGGCAGGCCGGTTCGCTGGGGGCGGCGATCTGCTTTTATCAGCAGGCGCTGGGGGATGTTTACGAGATGACCCAGGTCGAGTTGACCGAACTGGCCACTATGCGAGTCGCCACCTGTCACCGGCTGGCTGACTTCTGGCGGTCGATGGATGAGCCGACTTACGAGCTGCGCTACCTGAAGCTTGCCTCCGAGCTGGTGACTGCGCTGGTGCCGCAGTGCCCCAATCGGGAGTGTGAGGCGCTGATCAGCGAGCTGGGTTGCTGTCGCGGCGCCCTGCTCGCCTTTCTCAAGCGCCACCCCAATCCGGAAATTGCCCGGCTGATCCAGCTGCAGGACAAGGTACAGGGCTGCGAGCTGATCGGCCGTTTTCGCCTCAACTGAACGGATGTGGGCGAGGCTCAGCCCCGCCGTTTGAGTTTCTGGGCGATGCGCTGTTGCGCCTCTTCCCCCTGCAGTGCCTGAGCGAAGGCGCGCGCCTCCAGATCGATGACAAAGTGCACCGCCTGTTTAAGCTCCTGTTTCAGCAGCGCCTTGCTCTTTTGCAGCGCTCTGGGCGGTTTGGCCGCCAGCTTCAGTCCCTGCTCGCGGGCAAAGGAGAGCAATCCATCGGCCGCTACCACCTTGTTGGCCAGCCCCAATCGCAGCGCCTCTTCGGCATCCATCGCCTCGGCCAGCAGCAACAGCTCGGCCGCCTTGAGGTGCCCCACCAGACGTGGCAGCAGCAGGCTGGAGGCGAACTCCGGCACCAGCCCCAGCTCGACGAAAGGAAGCTGCAAGCGGGCGTTATCCGCCAGATAGACCAGATCGCAATGCAGCAGAATGGTGGTGCCAATCCCCACCGCCGGGCCTGCAACGGCGGCGATCACGGGTTTGGGGAAGTCGGCCAGGGTGTGGAGGAGCTGCAGTATGGGATCGTCGGGCTCCAGCGAGCTCTTGCCCATAAAGTCGGCCAGATCATTGCCCGCGGTAAAGCAATCTTGCTGCCCCTGCAACAGCAGGACATGCACCTCCTCATCGGCTGCCGCCTCTCGCAGCGCTGCCACCAGTTGCTTATAGAGCTCGGTGTTGAGGGCGTTGCGCTTGTCGGGGCGGTTGAGGGTCAGGGTGAGCAAGCCATCCTGCTGCTCGGCAATGAGAATGGGGGCCATGTCTAAATCCTTGTTATTGAAAGGTGCAAAAAAGGTTGCTGCTGGGGTAACCTTGGCGCCGTTTAACAACATCATAAAAGGATTTCAACCATGTTTAAACGTGCGTTTTATTCTCTGCTGGTTCTGGGTATGACGGCGCCTGCACTGGCTAAGGTCGAGGCTGTCGACGGCTATGTGCGCCTGTTGCCACCGGGCTCCCCCAACACTGCCGCCTTTATGGTGCTGAAGAATGACGCCGACCAGCCGGTCAAGCTGGTGGCTGCGGCTTCTGCTGCTGCCGGGCGTGCCGAGCTGCACACTCACCTGCACGAAAATGGTGTGATGAAGATGCGTCAGGTCGAGAACATCGAGATCCCGGCCAGGGGCGAAGCGGTGCTGAAACCGGGCAGCCTGCACATCATGCTGTTCGAGGTGGGCACGCTCTCCGAGCAGACCCCTTTCCCGCTCACCCTCACCATGGACGATGGTCAGAAGCTGGATCTGTCACTGCCGGTGAAGCCGATTGAGCCGATGGCCGAGATGAAGCATATGAAGCACTGACATTTGTCGTCGTTTGTTCAGGATTGACGCTGGGTATTTTGGCTGCACCGAGTAAAATAGTGCTCTTTTCCATGTATGCAAGAGGAAGTGACGTAATGAAAAAGACGCTGATTGCCGGTTTTGTGCTGGCTCTGTGCAGCCAGAGTGCCATGGCCGCTGACGACTGGCGTTTTGCCGCCGGTGCCGACGTATGGGCCGCCAAGGGCAGTGGTCAGGCTTATGGCACCAGTGCTGATGGCAGCTATGACGACAGCTACAACTGGAACGGCTATCTGCAACTGGAACACGGCATCATCTTCCTGCCGAACGCCAAGTTTGAAGTCTCCGATTTCAGCACCTCCGGCGGTAACTTCAAAAACGATCTGACCGCCTACGATCTGAGCCTCTACTACCGTCTGTTCAACAACGATCTGTTCAAGATCGATCTGGGTATGACCGGCCGTCACTACGATGGCGAGCAGGTCTACTTCGGTCGCAAGGGTTATGACGAAGATACCCTGATGGCCTATGCCGGCAGCGAAGTGAAGATCCCGGGCACCGGCATCGCCTTCTTCGGCGATCTGCGCACTCACGATGCGGACAACTATGACTACCGTCTGGGTGGTTCCTACAAGTTCTCCTCCATGCCGATCAAGCTGCGTGCCGGCTGGCGTGAAGCCAAGGTCGACTTCGACAACGTTGACCAGCGTATCGATGGCTGGTTCATGGGCGGCGAATTCACTTTCTAATCTGACGTTGTCTGACAACGGGGGTGAAATTCTTCGCCAACATCTATCAGAGCGTTCTGTCGATGGCTGGTTCATGGGCGGCGAATTCACTTTCTAATCTGACCGTCGACTGACGACGAGGAGCGATAATGGGCCACATCATAGTGACAGGTGCCGGTTCCGGTCTCGGCCGGGCGCTGACTATCGGACTGGTTGAGCGGGGCCATCAGGTCTCCATGATGGGGCGCCGTTATCAGCGACTGCAGGAGCAGGAGCAACTGCTCGGCAGCGCGGTGATCGGCATCGCCGCCGATCTGGCGCACCATGAAGAGGTTGACGTCGCCTTCGCTGCTGCGGTGGAGTGGGGCGGCCTGCCCGATATGGTGATCCACTGCGCCGGGGTGGGCGAGTTTGGCCCGGTCGGTGTCTACACCGCCGAGCAGATCCGCCGGGTGGTGGAGAGCAATCTCATCTCCACCATTCTGGTGGCCCAGCAGACGGTGCGGCTTATCGGTGAGAAAGGCGGAGTGCTGGCCAATGTGCTCTCCTCCGCCGCTCAGGTGGGTAAGGCCAACGAGAGCCTCTACTGCGCCTCCAAATGGGGGATGCGCGGCTTTCTCGAATCCTTGCGCGCCGAGCTGAAAGGCTCGCCACTGCGGCTGGTCAATCTCTATCCGAGCGGGATCCGCAGCGAATTCTGGGCCAACTCGGATCACGTGGACCCGAGTGGCTTCATGACCCCGGAAGATGCGGCGGCCTATATGCTCGACGCGCTGGAAGCCAGAAGCAGTTGCCACGTGACCGATCTCTTTATCGGTCGTAATCCCTGAGGCGAAAACCGCCATCCGGTTGCCGTCGTCAGAACATACAGAAACAAAAAGCGCGCCAAACGGCGCGCTTTTCTATTCAGGTAAGAGGGCGGAATTAACGGCCCAGCTTGGCCTTGAGCATGGCGATGATGTCGCTGATGGCCACTTCCTGCTTCTCGCCGGTGCGGCGGCACTTGTACTCCACCACGCCGTTGTCCAGACCGCGATCGCCGATGACGATGGCGTGCGGGATGCCCAGCAGCTCCATGTCGGCGAACATCACGCCCGGGCGCTCTTTACGGTCGTCGAACAGCACGTCCACACCAGCGGCTTTCAGCTCGGCGTAGAACTGTTGCGCCTGCTCGGCCACGCGCTCGGACTTGTGCATGTTCATCGGCACGATGGCCACTTCGAACGGGGCGATGGCGTCCGGCCAGATGATGCCGTACTGGTCGTTGTTCTGCTCGATGGCTGCGGCCACCAGACGGGAAACCCCGATACCGTAGCAACCCATCTCCATGGTGACGGACTTGCCAGCTTCGTTCAGCACGCTCGCCTTCATCGCTTCGGAGTACTTGGTACCCAGCTGGAAGATGTGGCCCACTTCGATGCCGCGCTTGAGCAGCAGCTTGCCCTGGCCGCACGGGCTCGGGTCGCCTTCCACCACGTTGCGCAGGTCGGCAACTTCGTAGGTAGCGATGTCGCGATCCCAGTTGGCACCGGTCAGGTGGAAGCCGGTCTCGTTGGCGCCGCAGACGAAGTCCGCCAGATGGGCGGCGCTGCGATCGACGATGATGCGACCGGCAAAGCCGACCGGGCCAATGGAACCTGCATCGCAACCGGCGGCAGCTTTGATCTGCTCGTCGTTGGCGAAGGTCAGCGGGTTGGCAACGCCAGCCAGTTTCTCAGCCTTGATTTCGTTCAGCTCGTGGTCGCCACGCAGCACCAGCGCGATGACGGCCTGCTTGCCGTGCTCATCTTCCTCTGCCAGTACCAGCAGGGTCTTGGCGATGGCGGTCGGTGCCACGCTCAGGAAAGCGGCCACTTCGTCGATGGTGTGGACGTTCGGGGTGGCAACCTTGGTCAGGGCTGCGGTGGCGGCAGCGCGCTCACCAGCCGGTGCCAGCGCTTCGGCCATCTCGATGTTGGCGGCGTAATCGGAGCTGTCGGAGAAGGCGATCAAGTCTTCACCGCTCTCGGCCAGCACCTGGAATTCGTGGGAACCGGTACCACCGATGGAGCCGGTATCGGCCTGCACTGGACGGAAGTTCAGACCCATGCGGGTGAACGCCTTGCAGTAGGCTGCGTGCATCTTCTCGTAGGTATCGACCAGAGATTCCTTGTCGATGTGGAAGGAGTAGGCATCCTTCATCAGGAATTCGCGGCCACGCATCACGCCGAAACGGGGACGCACTTCGTCGCGGAACTTGGTCTGGATCTGGTAGAGGTTGAGCGGCAGCTGCTTGTAGCTGTTCACTTCGTAACGCACCAGCGCAGTGATCACCTCTTCGTGGGTCGGGCCCAGCACGAAGGGACGGTTGTGACGGTCGGTCAGACGGCACAGCTCGGGACCGTAGTCATCCCAGCGGCCGGACTCCTGCCACAGCTCGGCGGGTTGTACCACCGGCATGGAGACTTCGACGGCACCAGCATTGTTCATCTCTTCGCGAACAATGTTCTCGATTTTCTTCAGTACCCGCAGACCGGTTGGCAACCAGGCATACATGCCGGAGGCCAGTTTACGGATCATCCCGGCGCGCAGCATCAGCTGGTGGCTGACAACTTCAGCGTCGGAGGGGGTTTCCTTGAGAGTGGAAAGCAGATATTGGCTGGTACGCATCGCGGTAGACCTTAGCTAGAACGGGCGCGGGGCCCAGGATAATTTCAAGGGCGGAATTTTAACAGGCTGGGCGTTATGGCCCAAGGGCTAAATTTGCCGCAACCCGAAAGGTGGCAACGCCCGGCAGATGGTCAGGGCAATGACCATTGCAACAAGCAGGCTTTTTATGCCTGCAATTTGGCCGGATCTCCGCTAAACTCTGCCACCTTTTCTCGATGGGCATGGCTCTGCCGCGTTCATCACCCCCCATTTTTAGTACTTTTGGAGCCGCTCATGCCGTTAGTGGGACATCAACACCAGATCGAGATCCTGGAACTGACCGACAAAGGAGATGGCAAAGGACGCCTGTTCGATCGCCCCCTGTTTGTCGAAGGTCTGCTGCCCGGTGAGCAGGCGCTGGTGGAGCTGACCGAGGTCAAGCCGAACTATCTGCACGGCAAGGTTGCCGAGCTGCTCCAGCCCTCTGCCGATCGGGTTGCCGATTTCTGCCCCAACACCGAGTGCGGTGGCTGTCAGGTGCGCCCGCTGGCCTATCCGGCCCAGCTCAAGCTCAAGCAGGCACTGGTGCAGAGCGCACTGGAGCAGGCCGGGCTGGGTGACACCCCGGTCAAGGATATCCTTGGCATGGAAAGCCCGTTCGCCTATCGCAACAAGGCGCAATATGCGGTGCGTGGCTGTGACGCCGGTGCCGAGATCGGTTTTTATCGCAAGCACTCCCACGATCTCATCACCGCCGATGACTGTGCGGTGCAGGATCCGCTGCACGTGGAGCTGAACGCCCGGGTACGCAACTGGATGCGCGCGCATGACATCGCTGCCTATGACGAAGTGAACCACAGCGGCTGCGTGCGCAACCTGATGACCCGCAAGGGCTTCAAGAGCGGCGAGCTGATGGTGGTGCTGGTCACTTTGGGTGAGGAGCTACCGTTCGAAGCCGAACTGTTGGCAGCCCTGAGCGATCTGCCGGTCACAACCTTGGTGCAGAACATCAACGATGAGCGCACCAACCGCATTCTGGGCGCCACCAACCGGGTGCTGCTCGGCGAAGGGGTGATCCGCGACAAGATCCATGAGCTCGAGTTCGAGATCTCGCCGCTCTCCTTCTTCCAGAACAACCCGACCCAGACCGATGTGCTCTACTCCAGCGCCCTCGAGTATGCCGAGCTGACCGGCAACGAGACGGTGTTCGACATCTATTGCGGTATCGGTACCATCTCCCTGTTCCTGGCTGGCAAGGCCGCCAAGGTCGTCGGGATCGAGTCGGTGGAGAGCGCCATCAGCGATGCCCGCCGCAACGCTGCCCTCAACGGCATCGAGCACACCGAATTCCACGTTGGCAAGGCGGAGCAGCTGATGCCCGAGCTGCACGCCCAGGGCGTGACCGCTGATGTGGTGGTGATGGATCCGCCCCGCAAAGGCTGTGACAAGGCGGTGCTGCAGACCCTGGTCGCCATGGCGCCCCGCCGTCTGGTCTATGTCTCCTGCAATCCGCAGACTTTGGCCCGCGACCTTGCCTGGCTGGTCAAGCAGGGCTTCGTGCTGGACGAAGTGCAACCGGTCGATATGTTCCCGCACTCCATGCACGTGGAAGCGGTTGCCCGCTTGAGCTTGCCCGCCAAGGCATAAGTCGCCCCCGACTCTTGCCCACAAAAAAACGACGCCAGCTGGCGTCGTTTTTTTCTATCTGATGCTCGCAGGTTGATGTGCTCAACCCTGCTTGCGCACCTCGGTGGCAATCTGGTCGAGCAGCTGTTGCCAGCCCTGACCCAGCTCGTTCACCAGCGCGTTGTAGCCATCTGCTGGCAGCACTCGCTCCTGACGGAAGGGGGCATCGCGCAGCACGGTGCCATCCTCCGCCAGCAGGCGCCAGCGCCCGCTCAGCACGGCGCTGCCGTCATGACGGCCCTGAAAGCGCTCCACCAGAATGGTCAGCACCGGCCCCTTGCGGGCGCCATCCTGCCGTACCACCCAGCCCGGCAGGCGGGTGGAGAGGCCATTGAGGGTGAGCTGGTTGAGCTGATCGTCCAGCGCACCGGCCCAGCGATGGTACTCGGTGAAGTGCAGCTCTTGCCCTTCCAGCTGATAGACCAGACTGATCCGGTCGAGCTGGCTGGCCAGCGCCACCGGGCGCAGCACCAGCTGGTGCTGCGGTTTGGCCGGGGCCGTTACGGGTTGCTGGCTGTCGGCATCGAGCGAATAGTAGTGCAGGCTTGGCTGGCTGCTGCAACCCGCCAGCAGGCCCAGCAGGGCCAGCGTCAGGATCTCTTTTTTCATTGTTTGCCTCGCTTGGGCTCAGGGTCCGATGGATGCGCGCGATCGAAGATCAGCGAGCTGGGCTGCTCGTTGAGGGAGTGCACCAGCGGCTGCAGTTCGCGCATCAACTGATTGAGGGTCTGCACCGACTGACGCAGGTCCTGATTGGTCTGCGACTGGGCATCATAGGCCTGCAAGGTCTCCTGCAACTGCTTGAGGCTCTCGTTGAGCGAGGCGGGCAGCTGCTGGGTAGAATCCTTGGCGGTGAGCTTGTTCAGGTTGGCGCTGACTGCACTGATGTTCTTCAGGGTGCCATCCAGGGTGGTGAGTGACCCGTTAACCTTGGTCAGGGTGGTCGCCATGTCCATGTCGACAAACTTGTCTAGGATGAGGTTCACCTTGCGCTCGATCTGATCCAGCCCGCCCTGCACGGTGGGGAAGACCTGATAACCGGCCAGCTTGGCCTGCTCGAAACGTGGCGCGTCCGGATAGAAGTTGAGATCGATGATCTTGCCGCCAGTCAGCAGGCTCGAGGTCTTGAGGCTGGCACGCAACCCCTCCTTGAACTGCTTGCCGAACAGGGCGCGCCATTGATCTTTCTCCGCCTTGGCATAGCGGTGGGAGAGGCGCTGCACCTCGATGCGAGCCAGCACCGGGATCTGGCGGCTCTTGAAGATTTGCACGCCCTTGTCCTCGATGAGGTAGGGGGCGGAGATGACGGTACCGACCCGAATGCCGCGATACTGCACCGCCGCGCCCGGGTGCAGGCCACCCACGTTGTCATCGAACAGGAAGACGTAGTCGATGAACTGATCCAGACTACCGGCCAGCACGCTCGCCTCATCCTGGAACAGGGTGAACCCTTCCATCTGTTTGACCGGTTCGCCAGGCGCCCAGCCGGGTGGCAGACCCATGGTGATGCCGCCATCGATCAGGCTCTCCAGCGAATCCATCTTCACCTTCATCCCCTCGCTGCTCATGGAGACCTCGAAGCCCGGGGTCATCCAGAAGCGGGAGTTGCTGCTCACCAGAATGTCATAAGGAGCGTGGATGAAGATTTGATACTGCATCTCGCTCTTTTCCGGCAGGAACTTCGCCTCTTCCACCTGACCTATGGTGAAGCCCTGATAGTTGATGGGGGAGCCTTCTCCCAGCGCGCGGGTGTCGCGACTGCTGAGGGTGAGACGCAGCCCCTTGGCATCGAGGGAGGCGAGCGGCGGTTTGTCGAGCATGGCGTACTCGTCCCGCGCCCGACCTTTCTTGCCGGGGGCGAGCTCGATATAGGCGCCGGAGAGCAGGGTGCTCAGACCCGATACCCCTTCACGGCCCACTCTGGGCTTGACCACCCAGAACTGGCTGTCACCGCGCAACATGCCGGAGGCGGCATTGGTCAGCCGTCCTTTCAGCACGGCATGGCTGTAGTCATCGCTCAGCTCGACGGCCTCGATACGGCCGACGTCCACTTCGCGGGAGCGGATCACCGTCTTGCCAGCGACTATGCCCTCGGCAGTGGCGACTGTCAGGGTGAAACTCGGGCCCTGGGAGTACCAGTGCTGGAACAGCATCCAGAGACCGATGAACAGCGCCAGCAGGGGCACCATCCAGATTGCGGCGGCAGAGCTCAGAAAGTCAGAGCCCGGTTTCCACCTTTTTTTACGCTCACTCACGTTCGCGTTCTCCTTGTTGTAAATCCCAGATCAGGCGGGAGTCGAAACTCATGGCGGCGACCATGGTGATCAGCACCACACCTGCAAATGCGACGGCCGCAGGGCCGGGATAGATGGTCATCAGATTGTCGAGCCGGATCAGGCCCGCCAGAATGGCCACTACGAAGACGTCGATCATCGACCAGCGTCCGACAAATTCGGTCATGCGATAGAGTTTGAGCTTGCCGAGGGGGGAAGTGACATTGCCGCGCTGCACCATATAGCAAAGCCAGAATAGCGCCAGTATTTTCACCAGCGGCACCACCACGCTGGCGAAAAAGATCACCGCCGCTATGGGGTAGGAGCCCATGGCCCAGAGCAGCACCACACCGCCGAGGATGGTGGAGGGGCTGTCATCACCGAGAAACACCGTATCCATGATGGGATAGACGTTGGCCGGAATGTAGAGAATGGCGGAGGTAAACAGCAGCGCCCAGGTGCGGTTCAGGCCGCCCGGCTTGCGCGCATGCAGCTTGCCGCCGCAGCGGGAGCAGCTGTGGCTGCCCACCTCGCTCAGAGCGCCACAGATATGGCAGCCCACCAGACTTGATTCCAGCGCGCCCGCTTCCGGGTCGATATCCCGCTCCTCGGTAGGGCCGAACAGCCGCTGCCACAGCCACATCTGATCCAGTGAGGAGATCATCTTGATGAGCAGTACTGTGTAACCGACGAAAGCCCAGAATGACAGCCCCATCTTGATGTCGGCCATCCCCATCAGCTTGACCAGCGAGATGAGCACCCCCACCAGAAAGACATCCACCATCAGCCAGGGTTTGATCCGGCAGAGCAGACGGCCGAGGGAGCGCAGGGCATTGCTGTGCAGATCTTTATCGATCCGCCACAGCACCAGCATGATGGAGCCCATATAAACCAGCGGCAGGCCGATCAGGGTCAGGCTCAGTACCGCGCCGAGAAACAGATAGCCCTCATCCACCAGGGTGGTGATGCTCTGCAAAAAGGTCATCTCCTGGCCCACCCCTTTGGCCGAGAAGGACATAAAGGTAAAGGCATTGGCGAGCACGAACATGATGAGTGCCGCGAACCCGTAGGAGATCGGCCGCAACTCCTGCTGCGGCAGGTGGCGACTCAGGGTGTGTCCGCAACGGGGGCAGCAGCTGGCCTGTCCCACCTCGAGCGGTGTGGCCGGTATCAGCAGATCACACTCTTCGCAGGCAGTGGCATCATGGACATAGGTGGTATGGTGTTGGTGTGAAACCGGATGCAAGATAAAACCCCAGATAAGGCCCGTGGTAGAGCCAGAGCTGGCGATTATCGCAGTTGTGCTGGTCAGCGACCAGCCCCCGGAGGCCGCTATTGCTGGCGGGAGTGAGAATGACTTTGACAAGCCAGTGCCCATTTAGCACAATCAAACGCCACTTTTTTTCCGCGGGACAATAATTTATGACAACTGAATCCCCCAGCTACTCCACGATTGAGCAAGCCTTCTCCCTCGGGAACGGGCAAGATTCTGCCCTCAACTGGTTGCGCAAGAACCGCAGTCAGGTCGCTATCTTTCTGGTGAGCGGCATCAAGCTGGAAGGCACCATCAGCGGGTTTGACCAGTACAGCGTGCTGCTGACCGATGCACACGGCAACCAGCAGCTGGTCTACAAGGCCAAGATCTCCACCATCGCCATGCACACCGGCCGTCCGCAGGTGAACATCCAGCGTGCTCGCAAGCCGCGTGTCTCCATGGCGCCGCGCCCCCATGGTGCGCCGGGTCGTTATGACGACAATCAGGGCGGCGGCAACAACGAGTAATCGTCTGCCCCGCACTCCCCGTTGACGCGCCCTGCGTCAGCGGCTGACGGAACCTGCTCTCATTTTCATTCATGTCCCGTATGAGAGTCGGTTCCGGTTATCGCCCCTTGCAGGGCGATATTTTTTTACGCACTACGCGGTTATGCCGACCGGTTGACCCTCTTTGACCATGCAGGTCTGCATACCCGCCGCCTCTCCGGCCTGTACCCCGATACCGGTATCTTCAAACACCAGACAGCCTGATGGCGCGACCCCCAACTTGCTGGCGACCAGCAGGAAGGTGTCCGGATTGGGCTTGTGCAGCTCCACATCGTCTGCGGTGACTACCACTGAGAAGTAGCGATCCAGCCCGGTGTTGCGCAGCACCGCTTCGGCGTTGACACGAGGCGAGCCGGTGCCGATCCCCATCGGGATGACGCCATGATAGCGCTCGACCAGCGCCTGCATGGCCGGAAACACGGTCGCCTTGTGCAGGTTGGCCACATAGTGGGCGGTCTTGCAGCGGGTGACTTCGAGCGGATCGAGGGGGATCTGCTGCTCCTGTGCGACCAGCAGGGCGATCTTGCGGCTCGGCATGCCACCCAGCTCATAGAACCAGTCGGCATCGAAGTGAAAGCCAAACTCGCGGGCTGTGTGCTCCCAGGCGGCGAGGTGCAGCGGCATGGAGTCGACCAGGGTGCCATCAAGGTCAAAGACCAGGCCTTGGAATCCGGAAAGAGTCATGGTGCGGGGTCTGTCTCTGAAAAAAGGGAGCCCATTCTAGCCAGTGGCTCCCCGCCTCGCCATCACCTAGCAGGTGAGAAACGCTTGCCCCCACATTTGCGCCTGAAAATAGACGGGGGTGAGTCTGGTCGGGTCGAGCTGGTATTTCGGTGCCAGCTGCTCCAGCAGGGCCCAGTTGCCCTGTTCGTAGGTCCTGACCAGCTGGAACAGGTGGAACAACGGCCCTTCGTGCCGCTCGATGGCTCGTTTTACGTTGTTGGGCAGGTGGGCCTTCAGCGACTCCGATAGCAGGGAACCATCGAGTACCAGCCCTACCAGAAAAGCCCAGCTTGCTTCGCGTTTGTCTAGGGCGGTGAGGGCGATAAGTTCACAGAAGCGACCGCGAGCGATGGCCATCCGGGTAGAGGCCTCCGGCATATGCTGGCTTACCCGGGCCAGGCCGTTGATCAGCACAAACTTGCGGATCTCCTGCTCTCCCAGATAGGAGAGGGCGCGGGAAACCGAGGTGATGGGGGCGGCATGATCGAAGCCGGGGGCGTTGACATAGGTGAGTAGCTGGCCCGGGAGCAAGGCATCCTGCTCCAGCAGGCGGGCCACCTGGGCAAAGGAGAACTCCTCGTGGCAGATGAGCTGGAGGATCTGCTGCACAAGTGCCATGTCGGGCTGGGTGGCACGCTGATTGACCAGCTCGGGGCGGGCGAGAAAACCACCGGCAAAGAAGTCGACTCCGGCCTCTCGCAGCGGGAGAAAGTCTTCCCAGGTTTCGATATCGAGGGCCATCCGCTTGTGTTCGGTGGGCTGGCAGATCCCCTCTTCGCCCATCCAGAATACCAGCAGACGGCTGGCACCGAGCCAGCGTGGCTCACGGCTGACCCCGTGTACGGCAAGCCGGCGTCGACTGTCTCGCCACTGTTCCAGCACCGGAAAGGAAGCTGGTAGCCGTTCGCTGGAGGCTTCGACCAGCGGGATCGCATCCTGATCAAACAGCAGGGGGCGCTGTTCATCGAGCTGTTCGTGGGTGAAGGGCACCAGATATTGGCGCCCTTGTGCCAGCAGGCGGCAATGTTGTGCCAGCGAGGGCCACTCGTCCGGTGAGCCGAGCAGATAATCGATGCCGTAGGCCACCAGGGCCAGGCGGCGATTGAAGATGGGATAACGACGCAACAGCATGGGATCACCGATAGGCCAGAGTGCGCGCCCGTCCTTGAGACTTGGCGTGGTAGAGCGCCTGATCGGCCTGTTCGGTCAGACTCTGCCATGCCTCGTTCAGGGAGGGAACCAGATAGCTAAAGCCTATGCTAACCGTAATGAAATCAGCAACCCGCGAGGCGGGATGGGGCAGTTTTAATCGGGTTAGGCCATCATGGATCCTCTCGGCCAGTTGTTCGGCCTCACCGGGTTGGGGGGCGCAGAGCAGGATGACGAACTCTTCTCCGCCATAACGAGCCACCAGATTGGTAGAGCGTCGCTCGGCCTCCCGCAGTACTCGGGCTACCTGCTGCAGGCACTCATCCCCCTTGGTATGACCGAAGTGATCGTTATAGGCCTTGAAGTCGTCGACATCGATCATCAATACCGCCAGCGGATTTTGGGTGCGCCGTGCCCACTCCCATTCCCGTTGCATGGTGATGTCCCACTGGCGCCGATTGGCGATACCAGTCAGAGGGTCTTCCAGCGAGAGCAGGGAGAGGCGGTGATTGGCCTCCTCCAGTGCCCGATTGGTTTCGGCCAGTTGTATCGTGCGTTCGGCAACCCGCTCCTCCAGCTGGCGGTTGAGGGTTTCCAACTGCTCCTGGGTGCGCTGGCGGATCAGTAACTGTGACAGGATGGCGGCGTACTGTTTGAAAATCTCGCTCTGATAAGCCTTGAGTGGTCGGTGACAGAGCAGGTTGTCGGCGGCGATCCAGCCGATGGGAGTGGTGCCATCCCACAGCGAGACCATGGCGTTCCAGCCACGACCTACCTGCTGTTTCTCGTAGTAGAGGGGGGTATCTTCCAGCACCAGTACGTAGTCCTTACGCCTGAGTGCCTCCTGCACCGTGGGGTGCTCCGGAATGGGGCTGACAAAGTCATGTTCGTCTACCAGCTCTCCCTCTTCGCTGGTGCCCCAGGTGCCGCGCATGGTCTTGCCATCGGGTTCGATCAGGAAGATGGCGACCCGATCGAACTGCAGTTCCTTGCGGGCCAGAAGCACGGCGTCCCGCAGCAGATCGTTCTCGCTGCGGCTGCGGGAGAGGGTGACGCTGACCATGTGCAGCGCCTGCAACATGGTGAGAAAAGAGCCCTGCAGCGCCTGACTCTGCACCAGATCGGTCTGGGTATGGAGCCGCTGATCCCGCTCCTGATTGACCTGGCTGGATAGCAGGTGGTTGCTCAATTCGGCGGTCAGATAGTGGATCAGCAGCTGGATCCCCTGACGCTGGCGTGCAGAGAGGCGGTCGATACGGCGGTGGGTCTCCAGATAGATGACCCCTTCCAGGCTCATATGGCGTTTGAGGGGGAAGCAGGCGCGTAGTCGTTGCTGGGCTGGTTCGACATTCTCACCAGAGTCCGGCGGCTGGTAGATCTGCTCGATCACCAGTTGCCCCTTGTCCATCGCCTTGTCGAGCAGATGGTGGGGCAGGGTCAGTTGACCGAGATGGGCGAGATCAAGCGTAGTCAGCCCCTTATCGAGCTGAAAGCTGTAGAGCTGCGGTTCGGGGGCTTTCAGCCAGAGGTAGAGGCGTTCGGCATCGGTTTTTTCACGGATGGTGGCGAGGCTCACTTCGCATAACTGAGCGAAGTTGGTGAAGTGTTCCGGGTCCCATTCCTGCATACCAGCATCCCTTGGATTGTACCCAAGCGAGTATAAACATATTTCTCTTTGATTAATATGTCAGAAAGGAGAGGTGTCGCACATATTGGTTGCATTCCACGTTATGCGTGGAAACATTCACTGCTTTTACTGCCAACTGTGGCGAAAACTGTGCGTAGTGGCGCCACTTGTGGCAGCGTGTATGGCAGATGCGGGGCAAAAAAGAGCCCGCGCAATGGCGGGCTCTCGGGCAGATGAGATGACTCTGTGCGGCTTACTCAGCCTTGGGGGCTACGTCCGCAGGTGTGCTCTCGGCGACCGGGGCTTCCGGTGCCGGACCCGGTACCAGATCTACCGCCGGCTTGGCGATAAGGGAACGGGTCTCTTCCACCGCTTCGGTCAGCTTCACCTCGATGAGCTGGCCGAGCTCGTAGACCACCTCGGTCTTGTCCAGATAGACGCGACCATTGTCCCAGTTGCACTCCAGGCGATCCTTGTTGTCGAGGATATGACGGGCAGGCATGAAGACCACGGCGCCATTCTCCTGCAGACGCAGCTTGAGGCCAGCACGCATCACGTCGATGATCTCGGCGTTGAACACCTTGTCGGTGCCTGCATCGGCCTTCAGGTAGCGGACATAGAGCCAGTCACCGATGTCACGCTCCACCATGCGGTGCAGGCGGCGGCAGGCGGTCAGGTGCTCGGTGAGCTCGGTGCTCGGGCGCTCACCCGGGGTCTTGCCGGCGATGACGGCTTTGAGCAGACGATGGTTGACCATATCGCCGTATTTGCGGATCGGGGAGGTCCAAGTGGCGTAAGCATCCAGACCCAGACCGTAATGGGCGCCCGGTTCGGAGGACATCAGCGCATAGCTCTGAAAGCGGCGGATCTTGCCATCCAGCCAGCGGGTGTCGAGGTTGTCGATCCAGCGGCGCAGGGCGCAGAAGCCGGAGAGGCTGGCGATCTCGTCGCGCTCGAACGGGGCTTCGGCGCTTTTCAGCAGGTCGATGGCGCCGTCGAGGGACTCTTCGTCAAAGCCGGTGTGAACGTTGAAGATGCCGTAACCGACGCTCTTGCCCAGCACGCGACCGGCGCAGATGTTGGCGGCGATCATCGACTCTTCCACCATGCGGTTGGCGATGCGGCGCGGCTCGACGTGGATAGCCAGCACTTCGCCATTCTCGCCCAGCTCGAAGTCGTAGTCGGGACGATCCGGGAATACCAGCGCATGCTCGGTGCGCCACGCGATGCGTGCTTCGGTCATCGCCTTCATCAGCGGCAGCTGGGCCAGCACACCTGCGTCGATAGCCAGCTCTTTGCCATGCTCAGCCCAGTCGGAGACGTCGTCATAGTTGAGACGGGCGTGGGAGCAGATGCGGGCGGCGAAGAACTCGGTCTCCTCCAGCAGCAGACCATCTTCGGCGATCAGCAGACGGGCGCACAGGGTGTTGCGCTCCTCGCCCTCTTTCAGGGAGCAGAGCTCGTCGGAGAGGGTGCGCGGGATCATCGGCACGTTGCGGCCCGGCATGTAGACGGTAAAGGCGCGCTGGGCGGCCTCTTTGTCCAGCTCGCTCCCTTCGGCTACATAGGCGGTCGGGTCAGCGATGGCGACCAGCAGCTCCCAGCCGTTGTCCAGCTTGGTGATGGCCAGCGCATCGTCCATATCCTTGGTCTTGGCACCGTCGATGGTGAAGAAGGGGACTGCGGTCAGATCGCGACGGGGCAGCTCTTCCTCTTCGATCACCTTCCACTCCGGCAAGTCAGCCGGCTCGACCTGGGCCAGATTGTGGCGCGCCAGCACCACCCACCAGGGCACATTGTGATCTTCCTGGGCGGCGATCTTCTGGATAATCTCGGCAGAGAAGTTGCCGTCGACCAGCGCATGGCGCTTGAGGGTCGCCACCACCCAGTCACCTTCCTTGAACTCTTTCTCATCCAGACCCTTCTTGACGCGGGCCTTGATGGCATCCTTGATCAGCGGATGGTCGGCAACCACGTTGAGGCGGTCACGGAACATCTTGACCCGGGCCACGAAGCGGGTGACGGACTGCTCCAGCAGGGTATCCGGCTCGGCCACTTCCTTCTCTTTTTCGGTGCGGATCAGGGCGGTCACCCGGTCACCGTGCATCACCTTCTTCATGTAGGGAGGCGGCACGAAATAGCTGGTCTTCTCATCGACTTCCAGAAAGCCGAAGCCCCGGTCCGAGGCGCGGATCACACCCTCTTTCTTCGGGATGTTTTCGCGGATTTGTTGCTTGAGCTGGGCCAGCAGCGGATTGTCTTGGAACATAAATGGGGAACCTGAGTGGAGACCTGATGAAGAAACGCCCAGCACTATACGTTTTTAGCCCTGCAAAGCCAAGGTGAATGGCCTGATCAGCGTGGTTTCAGAGAGCTGCGGGCATAGTCGATGAGCCGTAAAGAGAGCTGTTTGTGTACCCCTTTTTCCAGTACCCAACGGTGCCAGTAGAGTCGCTCCGTCAGGATGCGCTCTGGGCTGAGGTTGACCAGTGAGCCACTCTCCAGTTGTCTCCTGATCTGTAATTCCGGGATAAGACAGTAGGCCACTCCCTGTTCGGCCATGGCGACAAAGGCCTCCGACGAATGAACCGTATGGCAGGGGTAGCCGCCAGGCTCCAGCCCGAACTGCTCCCTCATAAAGCTTACATGCATGTCATCTCGCTGATCGAACGCTACTGCCGGTGCCTTGGCCAGTGCTTCCCGGGTCAGACCGCGAGGAAAATGGCGAGCCACAAAGGCCGGGCTGGCGGTGAGCAGATAGTTCATCTCACCCAGCTCGTCGACACAGCAACCAGCCAGCGGTTGGGGGCTCAGGCTGACCGCGCCGAAGGCCTGTCCCTCGCGCACCTTGTCGAGGGTGCGGCACTCGTCATCCACCAGCAGGTTGAGTTCGATGGGATGCTGCTCAAGCAAGGGAGTAATCGAGGGCAGAAACCAGGTGGCCAGGCTGTCGGCATTGACGGCGATACTGATCCGGATGGGTGCTTGTGGTGTGGCGGGAGCCAGCTCACCAGCCAGTTCCAGCTCTAGCTGGTGGACCTGACGATAGTGTGCCAGCAGCTTCTGGCCGAGCTGGGTCGCCTGCAACGGCTGGCTGCGGATGAGCAGCGGCTCGGCAAACTGTTGCTCCAGTAGTTTGATCCGCTGGGAGATGGCGGACTGGGTCATGTGCAGTGATTTGGCGGCCCGCTCGAAGTTCTGCTCCTGCAATACCGCATCCAGTGCCCGCAGCAGTTTGTAGTCCAGCTCTTTCATCTTCCCTCCCTTGCGTTGCTTCTGGGCTGACTCTACGTCACTCGGCAGGGGACAACAATGGGTGGCGACAGGGCCGTTACGCTGTGATTTCTGACAGTAGTGATCAGGTTGTTGAGGGAGGATACTGCCCGCTGACCCATGGGTTAGCCTGCGGGCTCATAGCGATCTGTTTATCCCGGGTCTGTTTTCCCGGGATTTTTTATGGCTGCGTTGCCAGCGCCGGTGATGGTTGCTGCAGTAGAGAGTGGCTGGTTTGATAGTGGCCCAGCAGAGGTTTGCCAACGGCACGGGCGAAGCGTTCATCCAGATGGAAGCGGATCCCCACCCCGCGCACGGCCCCCAGATCCACCGCCTGGCGATGGCCGAGGCGCTCGATGGGCAGGCCGAGGCGGCGGAAGATGCGCTCTACCGGCAGGCTGACGACAGCGACCAGCTCACGGATCCCGTGAGCATGGGCGAAGGCATAGACTTCGCGAAAGATGACGCAGGTGAGCTCGCTGACGCCATTGACCATCCGCGGAGCACGGCTGGCATCGATGGCAAGACGGGTCAGTTCCCAGACATCGGGGGTACGCGGTGCACTTTCACCGGCAAGGGCGGTGGGGAAGATGGTGGGCAGCATATAGGCATCGGCACAGTTGAGCAGGCGAATACAGCCGCATAGCCCTTGCTTATCCTCGATCAGCACCCAATGGGTGTCTGGCGTATCAAAACTGTCACGTTCAAGTCCCCGATGGGACTCTACATCCCAGCCGAGCCGGTCGGAAAAGACGCGATTTCGAAAGCGATAGAGTTCATCCTCTACCTCATTTCGTGGATGCTCTCTCAATTTTCCTTTGAAAACCAACATTATGGGCCCTCTGTCTTGCTATTCGCCGTTATAATCACATGTCTGGCCAAGGGGGCTTTCATATGAAAAGAGACCAACTGCTTGAGTATCTCGAACATTTCACTTCGGTGACGGATGGCAACCGTCTGGCCGAGCTGATCGGTCACTTCACGCTCGGGATGGGCTACGACTACTACCGCTTCGCGCTGATCCTGCCGATGTCGATGCAAAGACCCAAGGTGGTGCTGTTCAATCACTGCCCTGACTCCTGGGTGCAGGCCTATACCGAAAACAACATGCTGGCATGTGATCCGGTGATCCAGCTGGCGCGCAAGCAGACCTTGCCCATCTACTGGAATCGCCTCGATGAGCGAGCAAGCTTTCTGCAAGAGGGAAGCATGGATGTGATGGGGCTGGCAGCCGAGTTCGGGCTGCGCAACGGCATCTCCTTCCCCTTGCACGGTGCCGCCGGGGAGAACGGGATCCTCTCCTTTATCACGTCCGAGCGGGCCTCGAGCGATCTGCTGCTGGAGTCGTCGCCGATCCTCTCATGGATGTCGAACTACATCTTCGATGCCGCAATCCGGGTGGTGCGTTTCAGCATGATGGACAGTGCGGGCAAAGAGCCCCTGACCGAGCGCGAAACCGAGTGTCTGTTTTGGGCCAGCGAAGGAAAGACCTCCTGCGAGATAGCCTGCATCCTCGGCATCACGGAGCGCACGGTCAATTACCACCTCAATCAGGTCACCCGCAAAACCGGCTCCATGAACCGCTACCAGGCCATTGCCAAGGGGGTGGGGACCGGCTTGCTGTTGCCCAATCTGGAGCAGGTGGTGGTCACCAATTTTCCCCGAGTGTTGCAGTAGTCCGAGTCTCACATGCCACAGATTCTCCTGCTGCTGTATGAGGGTCACAATTGTCAGATCCGGTAATTGACAAGGGATTGAATAGAAAAGCTTCATCATTAGCAAAATGAATGAACCAGTAAATCAATGAATTTCTAAGAGGGAACAGGGCTCGCTATAGTGCCGTTCATTCATCACTTCGAACGGAACTTTCCATGCTGCTGACCACGACCCTGCAAGGCTTCACCATAGGTCTTGCCATGATCATCCCCATCGGCGCCCAGAATGCCTTTGTGCTGAGCAGAGGCATCCATCGCAATCACCATCTGCTGAGCGCCACACTCTGCAGTTTCTGCGACCTCATTCTGATCGCTATAGGGGTATTTGGCGGAGCCAATCTGCTGGCTGCCAGCCCGATTGGCATGATGCTGCTTACCTGGGGCGGCGTGCTGTTTCTCGGCTGGTTTGGGGTTCGCTCCCTGCGCAGCGCCTGGCATGGACAGGAGGGCGGACTGGCCGACTCTTCGCAACGGATGAGAGCCAGAAGCGTACTGGCCATGACGCTAGGGGTCACCCTGCTCAATCCCCATGTCTATCTCGATACCCTGATGCTGCTCGGCTCCCTTGGCTGTCAGGTGAGCGAGTCCCTGCGTCCGGCCTTTGCTGCGGGGGCCATGCTGGCCTCGCTGGTGTGGTTTTACTCGCTTGCGCTGGGTGCAGCGGCACTGGCGCCTTGGCTGGCCCGCAGCCGGGTGCAGCAGGGGATCGATCTGCTGGTTGGCATCATCATGCTGAGCCTGGCTGTTCAACTGGCCATAGGACGTTGAGGAAGTTAAGGCGGCAGGAATGAGCGACCGGTAACAAAAAGATGACACTCATATGAGTGGCATCTTTACTATTGGAGGGGCTCAGACTCTGAACTGGGAGAGCAGGCGCTGTTGCAGCAGGCTGGCCTGATGGAGCGAGGAGGCGAGTTGCAGACACTCCTGCGCCTCCTGTTCGCCGGTTCTGGCTTGCAGACTGATGCCGGAGACCTTGTCAGAGGAGTGGCTCAGGGTGTGTGACAGTTGACCTGTGGCTACGGCCACCTGCTGCACCATGTCGGCCAGCTGGTCGATGGCGCCTTCCACCTTGAACAGGATCTGCTTGGTGTTCTCGGAGTCCTGCATGCCGGACTCCACCGTCTTGAGGTTGCGCTGCATCATCAGGTAGGCGCTCTCGGTCTGCTGCTGGATGCTGCTGATCACCTGGCTGATCTCGGCGCTTGATGTCGCCGTGCGATTGGCCAGGGTGCGCACCTCGTCCGCGACCACAGCAAAGCCACGTCCCATCTCCCCCGCGCGGGCTGCTTCGATAGCCGCATTGAGGGCCAGCAGGTTGGTCTGCTCCGAGATTTCGCTGATGGTGGAGATGATCTGGCCGATCTGGCCCGCCTGCTCCTTGAGGGCGTTGATGGCGATGGCGCACTCGCCCACCTCCTGCACCACCCGCTGCATGCCCGCACTGGCAGAGGCGACATATTGGCTACTTTCGGTGGTTAGCTGGCGCACCTCGTTGGCATTGTGGGCCGCCATGCTGCAGTTGTCAGAAATACCGGTAGCGACTTGTACCATTTGTTCACTGTCCTGATGCAGGGCCAGCGCATGTTCGGCGGTCTGGCGGCTGCTCTGGCTGATCGCCTCCACCCGGTTGACCGAGGTGTGAACGTGTTCGCTGATGTGCCGGTTGTTGTCCATGGTGGAGCTGATCATCTTCTGCAATTTCTCGATGAAGCGATCCACGCTGTTGGCCAGCGAGCCTATCTCGTCATCCCGCTGCAGGTTGATGCGGGCGTTGAGATCCCCCTCGCCGGCGGCGATATCCTGCATCCGTTTGTCCACTTGCAGCAGCGGGGTGACCAGCTTGCGGGTCAGCCAGAAGCCACAGAGGGTGACCATGATCAGGCTAAGCAACAGGCCGCCCAGCAGCAGGGTGCGGGTTTGGCTGATGATGCCGTTGAGCTGGACTACCTGATCCTCGACGGTGGCATCACCGCTCGCCTCGATGGCAACCAGTTGTTGCTGTAGCTGGTCGGCACTGGCCTCATAGAGAGCCTGCTGGGCCTGATAGCTGCCGAGCGCCTCGATCCACTGCCCCATCAGCTGCTGATGTCGGGCCAACAGGGTGCGATACTGTGTCGCCAGCGGCTTGCCGGCAAATTCGCCGGTTCCCTCGATATCGAACAGCCCGGTACCGAGCATGCTGTCGATCGCTTCGTGATAGAAATCGGTCGCCTCTTTCAGCTCGACCTTGATCGCCTCCGTTACCCCTTGTCTGCGCATCTTCTCCAGCGCATAGAGCTGGCGCAAAAAGCCGATATTGGACTCCATTCCCCCGTCGGCCGCTTCCCAGCGGGTGGAGAGGCCGCTGTTCCAGCTGATGGTCTGGTCGGGGGCCTGGGTCAGCACCTCTACCGCCCCATCGCCAATCACCTCCAGCTGGGTCGAGAGTCGTGCCATCAGCTCGGCGTTGTGATGCAGCGCCTCATCAACCTCGGTATAGGCGTGATAGAGCGTCAACAGCTTCTCTTGTTGTTGTTGATAGGCCAGCTTCTGCTGCTCCATGGTGGCCAGGACTGCGCCATCAATGAGCTGACCCTGGCTGACCCGGGCCAGCGCATCATCGGTCGCCGCCTTGGCGGCATCAAGCTCGGTGCGATTGAGCGGGGTGCCGTTTTGCATCTTCTGAATCTGTAACTGTTGATTGCCCAGTTCGATGGAGCCTTCCATGGCGCCATCGGCGGTCTGCCAGGCGCTTCCCAACACATAGGTGAGCAGGCCGGCCAGCCGCTGGCTGCCATACCAGCCCACGACCCCCATCCCCAGCGTGCAGCCGAGCAAGATGGCAAGACCCAGATTGGCGGTGGTAACAATTTTCATATGATGGCCTTCCTTGGTATCTGCATTGGCATCAATTTCGGTTCCGAACGGATTTAGTGTAGTGGCTCATGCCCAGTCGGAGTCCGGTACGGTGCAGAAACATCCCGTACACGCAGGCTGAACCAGATCAAGCATGGTGGCCAATTTGCGAAAAAGCTTCTCCGGATACCAGGGGGTTGCTGCCCTATGCTGGATACTTATCCAGTTATTCTTTATGCTATGAGCCAATTTGCGAATAGTTGTATTGGTGAGGAGAGAGCCGTGATTGGTCGCTTGAGAGGCATTGTCATTGAGAAGCAGCCCCCCGAGGTCTTGCTGGAAGTAGGCGGGGTTGGTTACGAGGTTCATATGCCGATGAGCTGCTTCTATGATTTGCCGGAGATCGGCAAGGAGGCGACCATCCACACTCACTTCGTGGTGCGGGAAGATGCCCAGTTGCTCTATGGTTTTAACCACAAACAGGAGCGGGCGCTGTTCCGCGAGCTGATCAAGACCAACGGAGTCGGCCCCAAGCTGGCGCTGGCTATTCTCTCCGGCATGACAGCTACCCAATTCGTGCTGAGTGTCGAACGTGAAGAGATAAGCTCTTTGGTCAAACTGCCGGGAGTCGGCAAGAAGACCGCCGAGCGTCTGGTGGTGGAGATGAAGGATCGCCTCAAGGGCTGGGTCAGTCACGACCTCTTCTCCCCGGCCATGGTCACCCTGCCAGCCAGTGAGCCAGAATTGCGGGCACCGGATGTGACCGAAGAGGCGGCCAGTGCGCTGGTGGCCCTCGGTTACAAGCCGCAGCAGGCGAGCCAGATTGTCAGCAAGATCGCCAAAGAGGGGATGTCGGTGGAAGATATCATCCGTGAATCCCTGCGTAGCCTGGTATGAGGTAGTTGATGATTGAAGCAGACCGCCTCATTTCGGCCAGTGCTGCCCGTGAGGATGACATTATTGACCGGGCTATCCGCCCCAAGAAGCTGGCTGACTACACCGGTCAGGATACCGTCTGCGAACAGATGGAGATCTTTATCGAAGCGGCCCGTCAGCGGGGAGAAGCGCTCGATCACCTGCTGATCTTCGGTCCGCCGGGTCTGGGCAAGACCACCCTCGCCAACATCGTCGCCAACGAGATGGGGGTCAATATCAAGACCACCTCCGGCCCGGTGCTGGAGAAAGCGGGGGATCTGGCGGCGCTGCTCACCAACCTCGAACCGAACGATGTGCTGTTCATCGACGAGATCCATCGCCTCAGCCCGGTGGTGGAGGAGGTGCTCTATCCGGCGATGGAGGATTACCAGCTCGACATCATGATCGGGGAGGGGCCAGCGGCTCGTTCCATCAAGCTGGATCTGCCTCCCTTCACTCTGATTGGCGCCACCACCCGGGCTGGTTCACTCACCAGCCCGCTGCGGGATCGCTTCGGTATCGTCCAGCGGTTGGAGTTCTACAACGTCAAGGATCTGACCGATATCGTCTCCCGCAGTGCCCGTTGTCTGGGGCTAGATATGACGGAAGATGGTGCCATTGAGGTCGCTCGTCGCTCTCGTGGTACGCCGCGGATTGCTAACCGTTTGTTAAGACGAGTGCGTGACTTCGCCCAGGTCAAATCCGATGGCCGGATCGATGGCCCCATCGCGGCCCGCGCCATGGACATGCTGGATGTCGATAACGAAGGTTTTGACTTCATGGACCGCAAGTTATTGTTGGCTGTGATAGACAAGTTTATGGGGGGCCCTGTGGGTCTCGATAATCTGGCCGCCGCGATCGGGGAGGAGAAAGATACTATCGAAGATGTGCTGGAGCCTTATCTGATCCAGCAAGGGTATCTGCAACGTACACCCAGAGGACGGATTGCGACCACACGAGCCTACGCTCATTTCGGTCTTCAGCGACCAGATGAGAAGTAAAAACAGTCGTTTGAACATGAAACCGCCGTCAAAGGCGGTTTTTTGTTATCCGGGCAAAAAAAAGCCCACGGCGGATGCGGTGGGCAAAGACAATTCAGGATGGATGTTCACAGACAGTGAGTGCGTCTGGACACAGACCGGAAAATAAACAGGTGAGCCGTCGCGAGCTCTCAGAGTCGGTTCAGTTGATAGAGCTGAACAAAGGAAAGCTTGTAGTAACGGATGGTTTTAGCAACAAACTTTTTCATCTTCGATTCCAATAGACAGGTTCAAATTGATGGTCGAATACGTACCGTGAACCCGGATTAACCGGCCTGTATCCAAGGGTATGCCCTCACTGCGAGGCGCATTGTAGGAGCTCGTATCGGCCCGGGCAAACAAGAAAAATTGCAACCTTCAAATTAGTTTATCTAATGTAGTGATTGATGAAATTGGTTCGCATGAGTATGCATTGTTTGTAGTTTTAAATTGAGTTTTCGAATCAGTTCGCCTGACCTGGATAACATGGAAAAAGGCGCGTCATCGACATTTTTCAAATTAAATGGGGTGGCCGGATGTTAAATTCTTAAATTGATTTAAATCAATATTTTACGCATTGTCATCTTTTGTGATCTGGCTCGCTTCAATAATCGTGAAATAGATTAAACATGGCTTTGAAAGCCATGTATGGCGGGTCCTTTTACATTGATTTCAATCAAATAAAGGTGATATAAAAACCCGGTCATAATGAGCGAGAATAAATTGAAGCTTATTGTTTTTTAATTGTTAAACATTAGCTTTGTTTGTGTTTTCGCGTTGCCTTGTTGTTAATATTGGTGGTTACTGAAAGTGTTTTGTTGTGATCCGTCTCAACGGGGCCCATTCGATAACCCCCAACGGAAGCTTTGTGCTTAAAACTTAAAATAGCCGTGCCAATAATCGGTGAGGAAACATCATGATTGCTGAGCATGTGGTAGACCTATCGCGGTTCCAGTTCGCTGCGACGGCCCTTTATCACTTTTTGTTTGTACCCCTGACGCTGGGAATGGCCTTTCTCCTGGCGATCATGGAATCCGTCTATGTGATGACCAACAACACCATCTACCGGGACATGACCAAATTCTGGGGTAAGTTGTTTGGTATCAACTTTGCCCTGGGGGTCACCACAGGTCTGGCCATGGAGTTCCAGTTCGGGACGAACTGGGCGTACTACTCCCATTATGTCGGCGATATCTTCGGGGCCCCGCTGGCTATCGAAGGGCTGATGGCCTTCTTCCTGGAGTCCACCTTCGTCGGTATGTTCTTCTTTGGTTGGGATCGTCTGAGCAAGCATCAGCATCTGGCTGCCACCTGGTTGATGGCGCTGGGTACCAACCTCTCCGCCCTCTGGATCCTGGTCGCCAACGGCTGGATGCAGAACCCGGTCGGTGCCGAGTTCAACTTCGAATCCATGCGGATGGAGATGATGAGCTTCGCTGACGTGGTGCTCAACCCTGTTGCTCAGGTCAAGTTCGTCCACACTGTGGCGGCTGGCTATACCTGTGGCGCCATGTTTGTGCTGGGTATCTCCTCCTACTACCTGCTGAAGAATCGTGATGTGGCGTTTGCCCGTCGCTCCTTCGCCATTGCCGCTGCGTTCGGTATGGCTTCCATCGTGTCCGTGCTGATCCTCGGTGACGAATCCGGTTACGAAACCGGTGAAGTGCAGAAGGTGAAACTGGCCGCTATCGAAGCCGAGTGGGAGACTGAACCTGCTCCGGCCGCCTTTACCCTGTTCGGTATTCCGAATCAGGAAGAGATGCGCACCGACTACGCCATCAAGATCCCCTATGCACTGGGCATTATCGCTACCCGTTCTCTGGACGGTCAGGTAACCGGTCTGAAGGATCTGAAGAGCGAGCACGAACTGCGCGTTCGTAACGGTATGACCGCTTACGACTTGCTGACCAAGCTGCAATCCGGTGACAAGTCTGACGAGACCCGCGCTCGCTTCGACGAAGTGAAGCAGGATCTGGGCTACGGTCTGCTGCTCAAGCGCTACACCAGCAATGTGACCGATGCTACCGACGAGCAGATCAAGGCCGCCGTGGATGACTCCATCCCGCAGGTTCTGCCGCTGTTCTTCGCCTTCCGCATCATGGTTGCCGTCGGCATGCTGATGCTGGTACTGATTGGTATGGCCTTCTATGACAGTGCCCGTCACCAGATCGGCCAGCGCAAGTGGCTGCTCAAGGCTCTGCTGTGGGGTATCCCGCTGCCGTGGATCGCCATCGAAGCTGGCTGGTTTGTTGCCGAATATGGTCGCCAACCGTGGACCATTGCAGAGGTGTTGCCGACTTCCCTCTCTGCATCCAACTTGCCTGCAGCCGAGATCTGGTTCTCTCTGATCGGTATCTGCCTGTTCTATACCGTACTTCTGGTTATCGAGATGTACCTGATGTTCAAGTATGCCCGTCTTGGCCCCAGCAGCCTGAAGACTGGCAAGTATCACTTTGAACAGATCAAGGCATAAGGAGAGCGACCATGTTTGATTACGAAACTCTGCGTGTCATCTGGTGGGCTCTGGTCGGCGTACTGCTGATCGGTTTTGCCATCACTGACGGCTTCGACATGGGGGTAGGCGCACTGCTCCCGTTCGTCGGCAAGAAAGATGTCGAGCGCCGCGTGATGCTCAACACCATGGGGCCGCACTGGGAAGGTAACCAGGTTTGGCTGGTCACTGCCGGTGGCGCCTTGTTCGCCGCCTGGCCGATGGTGTATGCCGCGACCTTCTCCGGCTTCTACATCGCCATGATCCTGACCTTGATGGCGCTGTTCCTGCGTCCGGTCGGTTTCAAGTACCGCTCGCTGCGTGCTGATGCAAAATGGCGCAGCAACTGGGACTGGGCCTTGTTCGCCGGTAGCGCCGTACCGCCCATCGTCTTTGGTGTGGCCTTTGGCAACCTGCTGCAAGGCGTTCCGTTCGAGTTTAACCAGTTCATGATGTTGACCTATCACGGCAACTTCTTCGGCCTGCTTAACCCGTTCGGCATTCTGGCTGGTCTGGTGAGCCTGTTCATGCTGCTCACCCAGGGCGCAACCTGGTTGATGATGAAGACCGACGGGGAAGTGCTGGCACGTTCCCGTACTGCCGCCATGATCTGCTCACTGCTGACTCTGGTGCTGTTTGCTGCCGCGGGTTGGTGGGTAAGCGGTATGGAAGGGTATGTCATCGTCAAGGCTGCCGCGACTGACGCAGTATCCAACCCGATGAACAAGGAAGTTGTCCTGCAGGCTGGTGCCTGGATGAACAACTACACCCTCTATCCGTGGATGGTGGCTGCCCCTGTACTGGGTCTGGCCATGAGCCTGCTGACTGCGCTGTTTGCCCGCATGAACATCGGCTGGCTGGCGTTTACCAGCTCCTCGCTGGCGATTGCCGGGGTCATCCTCACTGCCGGTTTCTCCATGTTCCCGTTCGTGATGCCCTCAAGCCTTGAGCCGTCACTGAGCCTGACCATGTGGGATGCTACCGCCTCTTTCAACACCTTGCAGGTGATGACTGTGGCTGCAGCGATCTTCGTACCGATTGTGCTGGGTTACACCATCTGGACTTACATCAAGATGTTTGGCCGGGTAACCAACAAGCACATCGAAGATAACCAACAATCTCTCTATTAAGAGGTGCGCTGACAATGTGGTATTTCACCTGGATCCTGGGGCTGTTGCTGGCCTGTGCATTTGGCATCATCAATGCGCTGTGGCTGGAACACACCGAGAACATGGATCGTCAGATCGATGAAAACAAGTGATCGACTCGCCAGGCTGGCCGCTCCACTGGAGCGGCAGCCGTGGCAGGGGTTGATGTTACTCGCGGCGGCCTTGTTGGCCGTCGCTATTTTACAGGCCCCCAATCTGATCGCGGCCAACACCAGCGAGCATGGTCTCTGGCTTGCTCCCTGGCTGATGTGGGCCGTCTGTTGTGGCGTACTTAACGGGCTTGGCTTTCATCTGAAAAGCCTGCCCGGACGTGTGCTGTTCAACCCCTGGCTCGCCTGGCCCAGTTTGTTGTATGGCCTCTGGCTGACACATTCATATTTCCTTTCATAAAAAACGGGGGGAGGCAGGATTTCCCTGTCTCCCCCTGCTTCTTTCCTATTCAGCCCTGCGCTATGATAGCCCCCCATCTGACTGTCGAATGGATCACAGATTGTTATGGGGGAAGTCTTTGAGTTTCCGGTACGTGTCTACTACGAAGACACCGATGCCGGGGGCATCGTCTACAACGCCAATTATCTCAAGTTTATGGAACGTGCTCGCACCGAGTTTCTTCGTGCCAAAGGGGTCGAACAGGACGTCTGGCTGCAGGAGGGATATGCCTTCGTGGTGAGCCGAACTGAGATCGATTTCCGCTCGGCGGCCCGTTTTAATGAACTATTGAATGTATTAACGCAAGTGATTGAAGTGAAACGCGCATCCCTGCGTTTTTCGCAGCAGATCCTGGCGGCTGATGGACGACTCGTCACCCAGGCTTTGGTACAGATAGCCTGTGTAAGTCATCCGCAAATGAAACCTGTAGCTATACCTGAAAAAATCAAGGGAGTGCTGTTAAGTGCACGCTGAAATTTCGTTTATTGGCCTGTTTTGGCAAGCCAGCCTGTTGGTAAAACTGGTCATGATCACCCTGATGAGCATGTCTATTGTCTCCTGGGCGCTGATTATCCAGCGTTCCAAGGCGATCAAGGCGGCCAATCTCGCATCGGAACAGTTTGAAGATCGCTTCTGGTCAGGGGTCGATCTCAATCGCCTCTATCAGGAGTCCTCTTCCCGCCGCGATGATATCGAAGGCATGGAAGATATCTTCTACTCCGGCTTCAAGGAGTATGCCCGCCTGCTCAAGGCCGGGGCCCGTGGTCAGGATGCGGTGATGGATGGTACCTACCGTGCCATGCGCGTCTCCCTCTCCCGTGCGGTGGATGATCTGGAATCCAACCTGCCGGTGCTGGCGACCATCGGCTCCATCAGCCCCTACATCGGTCTGTTCGGTACCGTATGGGGGATCATGAACGCCTTTATCGCCCTGGGTCAGGTGCAGCAGGCCACCCTGCAGATGGTGGCACCGGGTATCGCGGAAGCGCTGATTGCGACCGCCATGGGTCTGTTTGCCGCTATCCCGGCGGTAATCTTCTACAACCGCTTCTCCAACAAGGTCGAGCGGCTGGAGAACGCCTACGCCAACTTCATGGACGAGTTCACCACCATTCTGAACCGTCAAATTGCTCAGCAGCAGGGTGATCAGTAATGCAAACCTATCAGCGGATCCGGCGCAAGAAGGTGGCCGAGATCAACGTGGTTCCCTATATCGACGTCATGCTGGTGCTGCTTATCATCTTTATGGCGGTCACGCCGGTGATCACGCAAGGGGTCAAGGTGGATCTGCCGCAGGCTGAGTCCGAGCAGTTGCCGGAAGATGCCAAGCCGCCCTTCATCGTAAGCGTCAATACCGAAGGCGAGTATGTCATCAAGGCTGGCGAAGCCGATGACGAGCCGGTGCCAAGTGGCACGCCAGAGGCGATGCAGCAATACATCACCGAAAAAGCCATGGGCTATCTGGCGATCAACCAGAATGCCCCCGTGGTGGTCGCGGGTGACAAGGCCGTGCGCTACGAAGAGGTGATCCTGTTGATGGTGGCCCTCAAGAATGCGGGTGTGCCTCAGGTTGGCCTGATGACAGATCCGGTGAACTAACGGAGATGGATGTGAAGCGTGGTATTTCCGGTTATCTCATCGCGTCGTTTCTGCTGCACCTGATCATCGGCATCATCCTGTTTGTCGGGCTCGATTTCAGCAAACCGAAACGACCCGAATCGAAGGGGCAGATCGTCAATGCCGTCATGCTTGATGAGAACTTCCTCAACGAGCAGGCCAAGCAGATCCAGCAGCAGAAAGCTCAGCCCAAGCCGCAGAAGGTAGAGAAAGAGAAGGATAAGGAAGATACGGATCTTGCCAAACGCGAACTAGCCCAGCAGCAGGAACGGCTGCGTATTGCCGAGGCCAAGCGGAAAGAAGCAGAAGAGGCGACCCGCAAGGCCGAGGCTGAGAAGCAGAAAAAAGTTGCCGAGCAGAAGCGGGCGGAAGAGAAGGCGCAGAAAGCCGAGGAGGCCCGCAAGCTGGAAGAGCAGAAGGCCAAGAAGGCGGAAGCCGAGCGCAAGGCTGCTGAAGAGGCCAAGGCACTGGCGCTGAAGAAAAAGAAAGAGCTCGAGAAAAAACAGGCGGAAGAGAAGGCTAAAGCCGAGGAGGCCAAAGCCAAGAAAGCGGAAGCTGACAAGAAGGCCAAGGCTGAGGCAGAGAAGAAAGCCAAGGCAGAGGCTGAGAAAAAAGCCAAAGCCGAGGCTGAGAAGAAGGCCAAGGAAGAGGCAGCCAAAAAGGCAAAAGCTGACGCAGAGAAGAAAGCCAAGGCTGAAGCCGAGAAGCAGGCCAAGATCGCGGCAGAACGCAAACGCAAAGCGGCCGAGGAGGCCAGACTGCAAAAAGAGATGGAAGCCATGATGCAGCAGCAGCTGGCGGCTGAAGCCAATGCCCGCAGCCAGGCTGCCTCTGCAGCGGCACAAGGTGAGGTCGACAAGTATGCGGCGCTCATCAAGGCCACTGTTGAGCGGTATATGATTTTAGATCCCACCATGCGGGGCAAAACATGTACTATCGGCGTACGTCTTGCGAGCAGTGGCTTTGTCATATCGGTAGATAACGGCCAGGGTGACCCGGCGGTCTGTCGTTCGGGTAAGGCGGCTGTCTTGAAAGCCAATCAACTGCCAGTGCCCAAGGATCCTGCGGCATTCGAGATGTTGAAGGAATTTAACCTGAAGTTAGAACCGAGTATCTAAGCGTGATAAAACGAGGTTGCTTGCCTCCGGTTGGCAACCTCTCGCCGAGAAAGGAATTTAACCTCTCATCTTTATTGGAACCGAGTATTTAAGCCATGATCAGAAAAGTATTTTTTGCTTTGGTTGGCTGTTTGTTGCTGGGCCAGAGTGCCCAGGCGGCCCTGGACATCGTCATCACCGGCGGTATTGATAGCGCACGCCCCATCGCTGTCGCCCCCTTCAAGTGGGAAGGCAACGGGCAGTTGCCGCAGGACATCGCGGAAGTGGTCTCCAACGACCTGATGCGCAGCGGCAAATTCAAGCCGCTGGCCCGTGGCCAGATGCCGCAGACCCCGAGCAGCAGCAGCGAGATCAACTTCGCTCCCTGGGCCTCCCAAGGGGTTGAAGCCGTGGTGGTGGGTTCCATTTCGGCAGTCGGTGACGGCACCTACAAGGTGAACTTCGAGCTGGTCGATGTGCTGAAGGGTCAGCTGGCCAAGGCACAAGGTGGCGAGAGCAACGGTTACATTCTGGATAGCCGTATGGCGACCATCCCGGGTGCCCAGATGCGCCAGTTTGCCCACCGTATCTCCGACATCGTCTATGAGCGTTTGACTGGCGAGCGCGGTGCCTTCCTGACCCGTCTGGCTTACGTCTCCGTACAGCAGGGTACCCAGTTCCCGTACCAGCTGCGCATTTCTGACTACGACGGTTACAACGAGAAGACCCTGCTGCGCTCCCGCGAACCGTTGATGTCTCCGGCCTGGTCGCCGGATGGCAGCAAGCTGGCTTACGTGAGCTTCGAGAACCAGAAGTCCGAAATCTACGTGCAGGATATCTACACCCAGCAGCGCAGCCTGATCACCAGTTTCCGCGGTATTAACGGGGCGCCGGAGTGGTCTCCGGATGGTCGTCGTCTGGCTATCGTTCTCTCCAAAGATGGTTCACCGAACCTCTATGTGGTTGATGTCGCTAGCAAGCAGCTGACCCGCGTCACAACCAGCCGTGTGATCGACACCGAACCCTCCTGGATGCCGGATGGGCAAAATTTGTTGTTCACCTCTGAACGTGGTGGCAAACCCCAGATTTATAGCGTAAATTTGGCGACTGGTATGACTCGCCGGATGACTTGGGAAGGTGAATCCAACCAGGGTGCATCCATCACTCCTGATGGCAAAATCATGGTGATGGTGACCCGTGTTCAGGGACAGTATCGTATTGCCCGTCAGGACATGGAAAACAATGCCCTGTTGGTCCTTACCCAGAGTGCTCTGGATGAGTCGCCAAGTGTGGCTCCCAATGGCAGCATGATCATTTATGCCACCATCTATCAGGGTCGTAAGAGTCTCGCGTTGGTGTCGACTGATGGTCGCTTCAAGGCTGTGCTTCCGACCAGTAGCGGTGAAATTCGTGCACCAGCTTGGTCGCCCTTCTTGAATTGATAAAAATCCAATTGTTTTTTGTTTTGTTATAAAGGTTTAAGGAAATAGCATGCAACTCAATAAACTGCTCAAGGGTTTGGCCATCGCACTGCCACTGTTCACCCTGGCCGCTTGTAGTTCTTCTTCTGATTCCGACGCCGCTGGCGCCGAATCAGGTATGACCGACGGCATGGGCGGTGTACAAACCGGCGGCGCCAACGGCATGTTGTCCCCGGAAGAGCAGATGCGTCAGAAGTTCGAAGCACTGCAACGTGACAACGTGATCTACTTCCCGTTCGACGGTTACGATATCCAGGGTCAGTACGCTGATCTGCTGGATGCCCACGCCAGCTACCTGCGCGAGCGCCCGAGCGTTAAAGTCCTGATCGAAGGTCACGCCGACGAGCGCGGTACTCCCGAGTACAACATCGCCCTGGGCGAGCGTCGTGCCAAGGCTGTTGCCAAGTATCTGCAAACCCTGGGTGTGCAGGCCGAGCAGCTCTCCATCGTCAGCTATGGCGAAGAGAAGCCGCTGGACATGTCCCACACCGAGGATGCCTTTGCCAAAAACCGCCGCGCGGTTCTGGTTTACTAAGGTTTAAACCGAACGAAGTTCGTTTATATGCAAGCGGCCATTTCGATGGCCGTTTTATTTGCACTAAACGCCAAGGTTTGATCCGAATGAAATCTGCATATGCGAGCGACGATGGCGCTGGCCGTTTTATCTGTACTAAACGCTAAGGTTTGATCCGAATGAAATCTGTGTACAAGCAAGCTGTCGTTGCGCTGGCCGTAATGGTTGCTCTGAATGCGCAAGCTGCGGCTCCTGTCAGCGATCTGGGCGGTGACTCGGGTGGTGGCGTTGTCCTTAGTGGCAACAACGGCGCCATCGTGCCCACCGGTAGCCTGGAAGATCGGGTTGCCCTGCTGG
The DNA here is from genome assembly GCF_049172135.1 of Aeromonas sp. 603079. NCBI lineage: Bacteria > Pseudomonadati > Pseudomonadota > Gammaproteobacteria > Aeromonadales > Aeromonadaceae > Aeromonas > Aeromonas sp. 603079. The sequence continues at coordinate 211,035 of NZ_JAAKPX010000005.1, forward strand.
AGCGCACCCTCAATGCCCGTCTGCGACTGCAAGCTGAATTGCAGCAACAGGTCGACTCCCTGCAAGGGGAGGTTTCCGAGCTGCGTGGTCAGCTGGAGCAGCAGACCTACCAGATGGAACAGTCGCAAGAGCGCCAGCGTCAGCTCTATCAGGAGCTCGACAAGGTTGCCAGCAGCCAGCAGGCTGCTCCAGCCGCCCCGGCCCCTGCTGCTGCCACACCGGCTGCTGCCGCCAATTACTCAACCAATCAGGATGAGAATCAGGCCTACGACGCAGCGGTCAACATGGTGCTCAAAGAGAAGAACTACGACAAAGCCATTCCGGCTTTCCAGGGCTTCATCAAGCAGTACCCCAATTCGGGCTATGTTCCCAATGCACACTACTGGCTCGGCCAGTTGCTGTTCAACAAGGGTGACAGAGCCGGTGCATCGGCCCAGTTCTCGACCGTGGCCAACAAATACAGCAAATCCCCCAAGCGAGCCGATGCGCTGCTGAAGCTGGGTATGCTGGCGCAGCTGGATGGCAAGAAGGCGGAAGCCAAATCCTTCTATGAGCAGGTGATCAAGGGCTATCCCAACACCTCGCCGGCCCAGTTGGCCAAACAGAGTCTGAGCAAGCTGTAACATTGCTGTATGTCACTGTTTTCGTAACGCTACTGTAAAAACAGCCTGCATTTGTACGCACAGTGAGCAAACGGATTTAAATTACGAATTTTCTGTTGCACCGGAAATTTAAATCCGTAATATAGGCCGCCGTCAGAGCCGAAGCAGTAATGCAGTCGGAACTGGTCGTGGTGAGGGTCGTTAGCTCAGTCGGTAGAGCAGTTGACTTTTAATCAATTGGTCGCTGGTTCGAATCCAGCACGACCCACCATTTTCTCCACTCGGTGGAGACAGAATTCCCAGGTCGTTTAGCTCAGCTGGGAGAGCACCTCCCTTACAAGGAGGGGGTCACTGGTTCGATCCCAGTAACGACC